>NZ_JBFAXX010000039.1:0-81427 GCF_040680995.1 Kitasatospora sp. NPDC051914 | reverse complement strand
GGTCGGCCGCCTCATTACGCCCCCTACGACGGGCGCGGGCACCGGGCCCCCCCCCAGCTTGTGGGCCTGGACCGGCACCCCGGACCACACCACCCGGCCCGCGGCGGCCAACCCCAGGCCCGGGGGGGTCGGCCGGTGGTCGGCGAAGACCAGGACGCCGACCGGCACGTACAGCAGACCGGAGACGGCGGCCGCCGCGCCCGAGCCCTCCGCGCCGGGCAGGCGCGTGCCGATGAGGCGGTTGAGCAGGATGTACGCCGCCCAGCAGGCCGCCGCGGCGAGGCCGAGGCCCAGCCCGAGGTAGTCCGTGGTGGGTTCGGGGCGCAGCAGCACCAGGACGGCGGCGCCGGCGACCAGGGCGCACACCAGGTCGCGGGCGCGCCGGGACGCGGCCAGGGCGACGGTGAGCGGGCCGAGGAACTCCAGCGTGACGGCGAGGCCGAGCCCGATCCTGCTGACGGCCGTGTAGAGGGTGAGGTTCATGGTCGCGAAGACCAGGGCGAGCGAGAGGACCGGCCACCACTGTTGCCAGGTGTAGCTGCGCAGGCGGGGCCGCCCGACGGCGACCAGGACGACGGCGGCCACCCACTGGCGTACCGCGACGACGCCGGCCGGGCCGATGACGGGGAACGCCAGGGCGCCGGTGGCGGCGCCGAGTTGGTTGGACAGGGCGCTGCCGGTCATCGTGATGATGCCGGCGGGCCGGGCGGGACGGGCCGCCGGGGCGGTCGTCGCCCGGTGAGCGGGCGCGGAGGTCGTCATGACCGCAGGATGCGCCTCCCCGCGCGATACGAGAAATGCATGAACGCAACGATCGATACGCTCGGCGTATGGATCTGGAGCTGAGGCACCTGCGCTGCCTGGTGGCGATCGTCGACACCGGCAGCTTCACCGACGCCGCCATCGAGCTGGGCGTGTCGCAGGCCGCCGTCTCGCGCGGCCTGGCCGGGCTGGAGAGCGTCCTCGGGACGCGGCTGCTGCACCGCACCAGCCGGAGCATCGCGCCGACCGCGTCCGGCACCCTGGTGCTGGCGCGGGCCCGCCGCCTGCTCGCCGAGGTCGAGGACCTGGTCCGCGAGGCCGCCACCGGGCACACCCGCCTCCGGGTTGGGCACGCCTGGTCGGCGATGGGCCGTCACACGGCGGCGTTCCAGCGCCGCTGGGCACAGGCGCACCCGGAGATCGAACTGCAGCTCGTCCGCACCAACACGTCCACCGGCGGGCTCGCCGAGGGGGCGTGCGACCTCGCGATCGTCCGCGGCGCCTTCGACGCCCGGCGCTTCGCCAGTTCCGTCGTCGGACTCGAGCGGCGCACCGTCGCCCTCGCCGCGGACGACCCGTGGGCCGGGCGGCGCTCCATCGGCCTGCCGGAGACCTGCGAACGGACGGTCGTCATCGACCGGCGCACCGGCACCACCACCCCCGACCTGTGGCCCGCCGGCGCCCGCCCGTCACTGGAGTACACCTCGGACGTCGACGACTGGCTCGCCGCCATCACGACCGGGCGCAGCATCGGCATCACCCCCGAGAGCACCGCCACCCAGTACCGGCGCGAGGGCATCGTCTTCCGTCCCCTGCGCGGCGCCCCACCCGTGGCCGTCCACGTCGTCTGGCCCCGCCGCGACGCCCACCCGGCGACCGCCGAGGCGGTGGCCCTCGTCGCCGAGCTGTACGCGTCGCCGCCGCGCTGAGCACCCGTCGGGCCGCGGGACGGCGTACCAGCGGTCGACCTCCGGCGGCGGTGGGAGGATCCCGGTCTCCAGGAAGCAGGCCGCACCGTTGTCGGTGATCCCACCGGGAACGAAACCGACCTCGCCCGCGCCACCGCGGACCACCGCACGGCCGGGCCCCTGTAACGACCGCAGGCGGCCCGGTGTGCGGTGGTCGGGTCCGGTCAGCCGCGCAGGTGGGCGAGGACGCTGCGCATCGCGTGCTCCACCGCACGGCGGGCCTGCTCGGTGTCACCGGCCGTGTCGAACCCGTGGCGCCCGTCCGGCACGTCGACCACCTCCACCTCGGCCTCGCAGGACTTGGCCGCCGCCAGGAACTCCTCGACCGTGGCCGCGATCCCCTCGCTCTCCAGGCCCACCCGGGTCAGCACGATCGGCAGCCGCCCCGCACCGCGCACCGCGGCCGCCGGGCGGAACCGGGGCTCGACGGCTCCCCACCCGGGCAGCGGCGCGAGGACGGGGTAGGTCGCCGCCGTGCACCGCAGCCAGGCCGGGGGCGCGGCGAGCCAGTCCGCGAGCAGCAGTCCGCCGGCCGAGAAGTGCCACAGGGCGATCCGCTCACCGTCCACCCGCGGGTCGGCGCGGAGCAACTCGACGGCCTCGGCGACGTCCTCGGCGGCGAGGGCGCAGTCCTCCAGGCTGTGCAGCCGGTGGTCCAGGGTCGCGCCGACCACGCCCAGGCTCGCGGCGTACCGGGCGTGGCCGGCGATGCCCGGCCAGTCCCGCGGGGTGGGCCGCAGGTCGGCGGGGACGGGGCCGCCGTGGACGAAGAGGACCGCCGGCCGGGGCGTGCCGGAACCGGCGCCGCCGGGGACGTACAGGTCGACCCGGCCGACCCGCTCCCGGGGCAGCTCCGGCACGTCCAGCAGGAAGGGCCGCAGGTAGCCGGGCTGCTCGCCGGAGGCGGTGATCCGGTGGCCGCCGCCCGCGGCCGCGTCCAGCAGCACCTCGGCCAGCTCGCCGGGGCAGGACAGCATCGGCCAGTGCCCGGTGGCGAGTTCGAAGAACCCCACCCGGGGGTCGGCGAGCGCCTGGAACTGCGGCAGCCCGCCCGCGACCAGGCTTTCGACCAGGGCGATGCCGTGTCCGCTCCCGGTGCAGAGGATGCCGGTGGTGGGCAGTGCGGCGACCGCACCCGAAAGCCTGAGCGGCCGGGTCAGGGTGCCCGCGGGCTGCGGGCGGGCCAGGCTGGTCAGCCGGGCGAGCGCCTCGTCCGGCAGCCCGGCCGTGCTGCCCCAACGCTGCCACTCACCGGGTGCGGGCACCGGGAGCGTCCCGCCGTCCGCGGCCGGTCCCGACGGGTCGAACAGGCTCCGGCGCACGGCCTGGTCCGGCACCAGTGCGGCGGCCGTGTCGCCGTCCTGCGGCATGCCCGCGTCCAGGTACACGATCCGGGCGACCCGCTCCGGGCGGCGGTCGGCGGCGCCGAGCACCGGATGGATGCCGTAGTCGTGGCCGACGAGCACCACCTGCGGCGCCTCCACCGTGTCGATCAGGCGCAGCACGTCCTCGATGTGGGTCTCGAGGTCCGTGCCCGGGCCGGGCCCTTCTGGCCGGTCGCCCATGCCGGTGAGGGTCACCGGGTGCACCTCGGCCCCCGCGCCGCGCAGCCGGTCGGCCGCCTCCTGCCAGATCCAGCCGCCGGTGAAGCACCCCGGCACCAGGACGAACGCCGTCATGATGGTCTCCTTGCCGTCTCGGTCCGCGCGGGCGGCCCGGTCGGCCGCCCGCGCCCGCCGGTACGGTAGGAACTCCACCTGGGGGAGGTTCAAGTCGTGCTGCCGGACGGGTTGTGGAGCATCGGCGAGCTCGCCGGACGCGCGGGCGTCACCGTGAAGACCGTCCGCTACTACTCCGACCGGGGCCTGCTGCCCGCGGCCGCCCGGAGCGCCGGCGGCCACCGCCGGTACGGCCCCGGGGCGCTCGACCGGCTCCGGACGATCCGTTCCCTGCGCACCCTCGATCTGCCGGTCGCCGACATCGACCGTGTCCTCGACCACGAGGACGCGCTGGAGGACGTGGTCGCCGGGCAGTTGAAGGAGCTCGGTTCCCAACTGGCCGCCCTGCGCTGGCGGGAGGCCGCACTGCGGCTCCTGCGGGACTGCACCGCGGAGGAGCGCGCCGACCGGCTGCGGCTGATCGGCGCGGTCTCCACCCCGCCGGACACCACCGCGCTGGCCCGCTACTGGCGACGCGTCCTGCCCGTCCGGCTGCCCGCCCGGCAGGTCGCGTGGATCACCGACGCGGCCGTGCCCCGGCCGCCCGCGGACCCGGAGCCGGCCCAGGTGCTGGCCTTCGCCCGGCTGCACGCCCTCGCCACCACGGACTGCCCCGTCCCCGACCGGCGGCCGCCGTCTCCCGAGCCCGGTGCCGAGTACCGTCCCGGTGTGCTCTACGACGGTCTCGGCGAGGCGTACGAGCTGACCGCCCCGGCCCTGTGCGCCGGACGCGAGCCGCACGCGGGCGAGGCGCTCGACTGTTTCGTCTCCGCCTACGCCGGCGCCCACGGCACCCGGGACACCCCGGCCTTCCGCCGCAGCCTGGCCAGCCTCCTCGAGCGGTCCGCCCACCCCGTGATGGACCGCTACTGGCAGCTCGCCGGCGAACTCGCCGCCCCCGGCCACCCCACCCTCGGCGCCGCCCACGACTGGCTCCGCACCGCCCTGGACGGCCATCTCCGGCTCCGGGGGCGGTGACCGCGTTCTCCCGACCGTGCGTCCGCGGAGGGGTACGGTCGCCGGTATGGCCGATCACTCGAGCGTCGCCGTCCGCGGTATCCGGCTCTCCTACGGTGTGCAGGGGGAGCCGGGCGGTCCGCCGCTGGTGCTGCTGCACGCGCTGGGCGAGAGTGCCGCGGACTGGGACACCGTCGCGCCGGTGCTCGCCCGGCACCGGCGGGTGTACGCGCTCGACCTGCGCGGCCACGGGCGCAGCTCCTGGCCGGGCACGTACTCGCTGGAGGAGATGCGCGACGACGTGCTCGCCTTCCTCGACGTCCTCGGGTTGGACCGGGTCGACCTGGTCGGGCACTCGATGGGCGGGGTCGTCGCCTACCTGCTGGCGCAGCAGCAACCGCAGCGGGTCCGCCGCATGGTGCTGGAGGACGCGCCGCCGCCCCTCCCGCGCGTGCCGTCCACCCCGGCCCGGCCGGACGGGCCGCTGGACTTCGACTGGGAGATGGTGCTCGCCCTGCGCAGGCAGATCGACGCCCCGGACCCGGCGTGGCTGCCGGGCCTGGCGCGGATCACCGCCGAGACGCTGGTGGTCGCCGGGGGCCCGGAGAGCCATGTCCCGCAACAGGGTCTGGCCGATCTCGCGCGGCGCATCCCCTCGGCGCGCCTGGTCACCATCCCGGCGGGCCACCTCGTCCACGCCGCCGAACCCCGGGCGTTCACCGAGGCGGTGCTGGCCTTCCTGCCGGCTGACGGGGTCGACTGACCGCCCGTCGGGTGGAGTGGGTGGGCGAACGGCGTGTCACACCGGCCGGCGGGCGGGGCGGCGCAGCGAGGATGGGGCCGACCTACGAGGGAGGCCGCGGGTGCAGGCGAGGAAGCTCAGGCGATTCGAGTCGCGCTCCACCGACCGGCTGATCTTCTTCTCCGATGCGGTGGTGGCGATCGCGATCACCCTGCTCGCGCTGGAGCTCCCGGTGCCCGAGGGGCCGGGCGTGGCCGAGTTCCGGTCGTCGGTCGCCGACGACCTCGACCACTACCTGGCGTTCCTGATCAGCTTCGTGGTGATCGCCGCGGCCTGGCGGCAGCACAACACCGCCTTCCGGTACGCCGAACGGATCGACTCCCGGGTGCGCACGCTCAACCTCTGGTGGCTGATGACGATCGTGCTCAACCCGTTCGCGACCAAGCTCCTCACCACCGAGGGCGACGACGTCGACACCATGCCGCTGCGCTTCGGCTTCTACGCGCTGCTGCAGTTCCTGGCGAACGCGGCGATCCTGGCCATGGTCCGCCGGATGTCCTTGCATCACCTGCGCGATCCCGACGTCCCGCCCGCGTTCGCCGTCGCCGAGCAACGGGTGCTGTACGGCATGCTGGCCGGCTTCGGGCTGTCGGTTCCCCTGTTCTTCCTCACCCCGTTCGCCTGGGTGCTGTGGATCGCGCTGCCGGTGGCCGCCGGGCAGGTGCGCCGGAACGTACGGGCCGACCCCACCGGCAGCTGACGGTCCGACCGGCGGGAGCCGGTGGGCGGCCGGCGGTCAGAAGACCTGCGTGCAGAGGGCGACCAGCACGGCGAGGACGATGGCGCCGAGCTCCGCGGCGATCCACGCGAGCACGTAGTCGGAGCCGTCCTGCAGCTCCCTGCGGGCCGCGGAGCGGAGGAGCCAGTGCGCGGGCATGGCACCGCCGGCGAACACGGCGGCGGTGACGAAGCCGAAACTCGGGGCGCCGCCCGACGAGGTCTCGTACGCGCCGCCCTGCACGATCCTGACCGGCCGACCGACCCCCTCGTGGTGGATCTCGGCGGGTTCGTGGAGGACCATCGCACGGCGTTCACCGGCGGGTGCGGCGTAGGTGCCCCGACAGACCGATCCGAAGTCCTGGTCCTCCCAGCAGTGGCCGACGGTGAAGATGCCGTCCGTGCCGCCGAGCCCATGGTGGCCGCCAGCCGGGCGCCGCCGACCAGCCACGTCGCCACCGCCGTCCCGAGCAGGAGGGCGATGCCGGCCGCTCTCATCACGTACTGCGTCGGCCGCCCCGGTTCCGCCATGACTCCCCACCCCTCCGTCGGTGCCGCCGTTCTGTCCGGCCGTCATGACATCGCGGCACCAAGGCCGTTCACGGAAGGCGGAGTTGACGTTGGCGCGGGCACGCGCCTGCAGGGGTTCGGTGGCGCAGGGGGTGCCTGTCATTCGTCGTCGGGCCCGGCGCGGACGTGCGGTCCGCGGGCGCAGCAACACGTCTTTCGGCGCGCCGTACGAACGGGCTGGGCTCCGGGCGGGCCGCCGAACTCGATAGATTGTCCTGGTTATGCACTATTTGGACGCCTTCGCCCAGTCGACAGGGAAGCCCAGGACGGGGACCGTATGGCTGTGATGACCGACCCCGAGACACCGCTTGCGCTGTTCCCGGGCCGACCGGCCCACGCCGCGCGCACGCTGGTGGACATCCTGCGTGCGACTGCTGCGGCCCATCCGCACGAGCCTGCGCTGGACGACGGCCGCACCGTGCTCAGCTACACCGCCCTGCTCGCCCAGGTCGAACAGGTGCGGCGGCACCTGGCCAGAGCGGGCATCGGCCTCGGCGACCGGGTCGGCATCCGGGTGCCGTCCGGCACCAACGACCTCTACGTGTCGGTCCTCGCCGTGCTGGCCGCCGGCGCCGCGTACGTGCCGGTCGACGCCGAGGACCCGGACGAGCGCGCCGAGCTGGTCTTCGGCGAGGCGGACGTCAACGCGGTGCTGGGCGCCGACGGCGCGCTGACCGGCGTGAAGCCGTCCGGGAACGAGGCGGCGAGTCCCTCCCCCGAGCACGACGCGTGGATCATCTTCACCTCCGGCTCGACCGGCCGCCCCAAGGGCGTCGCCGTCACCCACCGCAGTGCCGCCGCCTTCGTGGACGCCGAGGCGGGGCTGTTCCTGCAGGGCGAGCCGATCGGCCCCGGCGACCGGGTGATGGCCGGGCTCTCCGTCGCCTTCGACGCCTCCTGCGAGGAGATGTGGCTGGCCTGGCGGCACGGCGCCTGCCTGGTGCCGGTGCCCCGCTCGCAGGTGCGCAGCGGCGCCGACCTCGGCCCGTGGCTGGCCGAGCAGGAGATCACGGTGATCTCCACGGTGCCGACGCTGGCGGCGCTGTGGCCCGCGGAGGCGCTGAACGAGGTCCGGCTGCTGATCTTCGGCGGCGAGGCGTGCCCGCCCGAGCTGGCCGAGCGGCTGGTCACCGAGGGCCGCGAGGTGTGGAACACGTACGGCCCGACCGAGGCCACCGTGGTCGCCTGCGCGTACCTGCTGTCGGGTGCGGGCCCGGTGCGGATCGGCCTGCCGCTGGACGGCTGGGAGCTGGCGGTGGTCGACGAGGCCGGACGGCCGGTGCCGATGGGCGGCAGCGGGCAGCTGGTGATCGGCGGCGTCGGTCTGGCCCGCTACCTCGACCCGGCGAAGGACGAGGAGAAGTACGCCCCGCTGGAGCCGCTGGGCTGGCGGCGCGCCTACCGCAGCGGCGACGTGGTCCGCGCCGAGCCGGAGGGCCTGGTCTTCCTCGGCCGCGGCGACGAGCAGGTCAAGCTCGGCGGCCGCCGGATCGAGCTCGGCGAGGTGGACGCGGCACTCCAGGCCCTGCCGAAGGTGGCCGGTGCGGCCGCCGCCGTCCGCACCGCCCGCAGCGGCAACCCGCTGCTGGTCGGCTACCTGGTCGTCCGGGAGGGATTCGACCGGGCCGGCGCGGTGGAACGCCTGCGCGGCGAACTGCCGGCCGCGCTGGTGCCGCTGCTCGCCCCCGTCGACGAGCTGCCCTGCCGCACCTCCGGCAAGGTCGACCGGGACGCCCTGCCCTGGCCGCTGCCCGACCTGGAGCAGGACGGCCCCGCCGAGGAGCTGTACGGCACCGAGGCGTGGCTGGCCGAGCAGTGGACGGAGGTCCTGGGCGTTCCGGTGCGCTGCGCCGACGACGACTTCTTCGCGATCGGCGGCGGTTCGCTGGCGGCCGCGCAGCTCACCACCCGGCTGCGCACCCGCTACCCGGCGGTGTCCGTGCTGGACGTGTACCAGCAGCCCACGCTGTGCAAGCTGGCCCGGCAGCTGGAGCGCTGCGCCCCGGCCGACCGCCCGGTCCGCACCGTGCGGCCCACCCCGCTGCGCACCGGGCTCGTCCAGCTGGTGGGGCTGCTGCCGCCGGCCGCCCTCGGCGGGCTGCGCTGGAGCGTGGCCCTGCTGGCGCTCGGCAATGTGCTGCACCTCCTCGGCGGCTACGCCTGGGCCCCCACCGCCTCCTGGTGGGCGGTGGCGGCCGGGGCGCTGGTGCTGTTCTCCGCGCCCGGCCGGCTCGCGGTGGCCGCCGGCGGGGCCCGGCTGCTGCTGCGCGGCGTCCGCGGCGGCACCCATCCGCGCGGCGGCGGCGTCCACCTGCGGCTGTGGGCCGCGGAGCAGTGGGCGGAGGCCGCCGGTGCCACCTCGCTGTCCGGTTCCTGGCTGGTCCGCTACGCGCGGGCGCTCGGCGCGCAGGTGGGCGACGACGTCGACCTGCACACGCTGCCGCCGGTGACCGGGCTGCTACGGCTCGGCAAGGGCTGCGCCATCGAGAACGAGGTCGACCTCGCCGGCTACTGGCTGGACGGCGACCGGCTGGAGATCGGCGCGATCCGGGTCGGCTCCGGCGCGGTCGTCGGCACCCGGTCCACGCTGTTCCCCGGCGCGCGGGTCGGCAAGCGGGCCGAGGTCGCACCCGGCTCGGGCGTCGCCGGGCACGTCCCGACCGGACAGCGCTGGGGCGGCGCCCCTGCCGTCAAGATCGGCAAGGCGGAGCGCGGCTGGCCCAAGCACCGGCCCGCGCGCACCGCCCGCTGGGCGGCCGTCTACGGGCTCACCGGCTCCGGCCTGGCCCTGCTGCCGGCGCTGTGCGCGGTGCCCGCGCTGCTCGTCGCCGGGCTCTTCGTCCACCCCGGCGACGACCTGCCGGCCGCCCTGCTCGGTGCACTGGCCGCAGTCGTCCCCGCCACCTTGGCCTGGGGTCTGGCGTACGCGGCGCTGGTGCTGGCCGCCGTCCGGCTGCTCAGCCTCGGCCTGCGCACCGGCCACCACCCGCTGCACGGGCGGATCGGCTGGCAGGCCTGGACGGTCAGCCAGCTGATGGACGACGCCCGGCAGACCCTCTTCCCGCTGTACGCCGGCCTGATCACCCCGCTGTGGCTGCGGCTGCTCGGCATGCGGGTCGGCCGCCGCGCCGAGGTCTCCACCGTGCTCGCCCTGCCGAGCCTCACCACGGTCGGCGACGGCGCCTTCCTCGCCGACGACACGCTGATCGCCCCGTACGAGCTCGGCGGCGGCTGGGTGCGGGTGGGCAGGGCCGCGGTCGGCCGCAAGGCGTTCCTGGGCAACTCGGGGATGACCGCGCCGGGCCGCTCGGTCCCCGACCGGGGGCTGGTCGGGGTGCTGTCCGCGACCCCGAAGAAGGCCAAGCGCGGCAGTTCGTACCTCGGCATGCCGCCGGTCAAGCTGCCCCGCTCGGCGGACGCGGCCGACACCGGCCGCACCTACGACCCGCCGCGCCGGCTGCTGTGGGCGCGCGGCCTGACCGAGCTCGGCCGCCTGGTGCCGGTGTTCGCCTCCTCCGCGCTGACCGTGCTGACCGCCGCCGCGCTCTGCGCGCTCGACTCGCCGCTGCTGGCCGGCCCGGTGCTGCTCGCCGCGGGTGCGGCGGCCTGCGTCACGGCCGCGGCCGCCAAGTGGCTGCTGGTCGGGCGCCACCACGCGGGCGAACACCCGCTGTGGAGCGGCTACGTGTGGCGCAACGAGCTCGCCGACACCTTCGTCGAGGTGCTGGCCGTGCCCTGGCTGATCGGCCGGGTGCTCGGCACCCCCGTGCTCAACCTGTGGCTGCGGGCGATCGGCGCCCGGGTCGGCCGCGGCGTGTGGTGCGAGAGCTACTGGCTGCCGGAGCCCGACCTCGTCACCCTCGGCGACGGGGTGAGCGTCAACCGGGGCTGCGTGCTGCAGACACACCTCTTCCACGACCGCATCATGAGGCTGGACACTGTGGTTCTCCGCGAGGGCGCTACGCTGGGCCCGAGCGGAATCGTGCTGCCCGGCAGCACGGTCGGGGCCCGTTCCACCCTCGGCCCGGCCTCCCTCGTGATGCGTGCGGAGACCGTTCCCGCCGACACCCGCTGGCTCGGCAACCCGATCGAGGCCTGGCACGAGCCCGACCACCGAGCCCGATGACCGAGACCGCGCACGGAGAGAACGAACCGGTGAGCCCCAAGCAGGCCGCGGCCGCTGACCCGTACTTCCCGAACAACGGCGACCACCGGTACCGGGCCCACCGGTACGAGCTCACCCTCGACTACCGCCCGGGCCCCAACCGGCTGGCCGGCGCCGCCCGGATCACCGCCATAGCGGGCCGGGCGCAGCTGCGCGAGTTCGACCTGGACCTGGCCCCGTTCAAGATCGGCCGGGTGCTGGTGGACGGGCGCCCGGCGCGGTACACGCACCGCGCCGGCAAGCTGCGGATCACCCCGGCCAAGGCCCCCGCCGCCGGTGCCGCCTTCACCGTGGAGGTGCAGTGGTCGGGCAACCCGAAGCCGGTCCGCAGCCCGTGGGGCGGCCTCGGCTGGGAGGAGCTCACCGACGGCGCCCTGGTGGCCAGCCAGCCGGTCGGCGCGCCCTCCTGGTACCCGTGCAACGACCGCCCGTCCGACAAGGCGAGCTACCACATCTCCGTCACCACCCCGTCGCCGTACACCGTGGTCTCCGGCGGCCGGCTGCTGACCCGCACCACCCGCGCCTCCGTGACCACCTGGGTGTTCGACCAGCCCGCCCCCACGGCCAGCTACCTGGTCGGGCTCTCCATCGGCGCGTACCGCACCGTCCCGCTGGTGATGCCGCGCCCGGGCGCCGTGGTGCAGACCGGCCACGTCCCGGCCCGGCTGCAGCGGCACTTCGAGCACGACTTCGCCCGCCAGCCGCAGATGATGGAGCTGTTCGAGCAGCTCTTCGGCCCGTACCCGTTCGCCGAGTACGCGGTGGTGGTCGCCGACGAGGAACTCGACGTCCCCGTCGAGGCGCAGGGGCTGGCGACCTTCGGCACCAACCACCTCGACGGCACCCGCGGCAGCGAGCGCCTGGTCGCCCACGAGCTCGCCCACCAGTGGTTCGGCAACAGCGTCACCATCGCCGGCTGGCGCGACATCTGGCTCAACGAGGGCTTCGCCAAGTACGCCGAGTGGCTCTGGTCCGAACGCTCCGGCGGCCCGTGCACGCAGCGCAAGGCGGAGGCCGCGTACCGCAAGCTCAGCGCGCTGCCCCGGGACATCCGGATCGGTGACCCCGGCAAGCAGCTGATGTTCGACGACCGGGTGTACGAGCGCGGCGGCCTGACCGTGCACGCCCTCCGCTCCACCCTCGGCGACCGGGCCTTCTTCCGGATGGTCCGCGACTGGACGACCGCGCACCGGCACTCCGTCGTGACCACCGCCGACTTCACCGCCCACGCCGCCCGCTACGCCGACCACCCGATCGGCAGGCTCTTCGACACCTGGCTCGCCCGCCACCCGCTCCCGCCGGTCCCCTCCCTGCAGCAGGCCCCGCAGCACCTGTGAGCGCCGGCGGGGCGTGCTGCGGGCGGGCGGTGGCCGCCGGTCCCGGGGCGTCTCCGGGGTAGGCTCGCGCGGTCCGGGCAGGCCGGATCTTCGGTACCGGGGGCGGCCGTATGACGTTTCTTCAGCAGAAGGTGCGCGACCACGACCTGGTCCGCGTCGCGGTCACGGAGTCGCCCGGCGGGCAGGTCCTGCGGGCCGTCGTCGAGGAGGTCTGTTCGCGCCGCGAGTTCGATCTCCGGCCGGGCACCGGGTTCACCTTCGTCAGCCAGCCGGGCCACTGGGGCCAGCGGGTGCTCGGCGCCGGCTGCCGCGCGTACGTCTTCCTCCGCCGGATCTCCGGCAAGTGGTACGAGGACCCCTGGCGGGGCGACCTGCCCATCGAGGAGATCGACGGGGTCCAGTACGCCCTGTACCAGCACGACTTCCGGCTCCTCGCCGCCGCACCGGGCATCCCGGACGGGCTGAGGACCGGCTGGCGGCCGCATCCGGACCGACGGGAGACCACCTGCTTCGAACTCGCGGCGATGGAGGCCCACCTGCGCGCCCTCGTCGAGCGGGAACACGGACCCGGCCGTCCGGCGGAGCCCGTCGGCCGGCGCCCGTCCTGGCGCCGCCGCCCCTGAATCGCCGGGACGGCCCGCACCCTGGTGTGATCGACTACGGCCCGGCCGGGCGGGGCACCGACGGGTGAAGGATCACCTGCGGGGACGTCCGGACGGTCAGCGGGTACGACCTCCGGGCGGGCGACTGCTTCGGGCGCACGCCGTCCGAGGCCCGGCTGCTCCCCGAGGTGCTGGCCGTTCCGTGCGGACAGGCCCACCACGGCGAGGTCGTCGGCCTCGCAGACCTCGGCGACGCGGTCGCCGGCAACCGGGCCGACCGGGCGAAGAAGGCCGAAGCGGACTGCAGCGCCCTGCTGCGCGGCTACCCGGCCGCCGGGCAGGACCTGCCCGTCACCGCCGGCATCGACTTCCTGCTGCCCCGGGGCAACTCGGTGGTCGTCCGGACGCAGACCAAGGTGGTGTGTGCCGTCGTGGACGACGGGCCCGGCTGGACGCGTTCGCTCCACGAGACGGGCGCAGCGGCGGAATCGGCCGGGTAGCGCTCGCCGGGCATCAGCAGGAGCGGTCGTCGTCGGCACTCAGGTGCCTCCGACGACCGCTCTGCCGGTACTCAGCACTGAGGGCGGCGGCCGTGGTTCGCCCCGCGCCTGGCACGTGCCTTCTTCTTGCGGCGCCGCTTCGATGACATGGCCTCTCCTCTCGCCACACCTGCGTGGTCCCCCGGTCCACGGTTCCACAGGAGGCTGCGGGCAGCACGCGGTGGGCGGGGCTTCCCGGGCGCTCGGCCCGGCTCAGCCGCCCGCGCTGTGCTCCCTGCCGTTGGCGTTGAAGCCCCTGAACGGATAGGTCCCCGTGCTGTCGCCGGGAGGCGTACCCGGTCGACTCTCCCCGGCCCGGCGGTCCGCCGTGAAACCGCTGACGAGGTGGGCGACCCGAGACAGCAGGGACGGCTTCCGGGAAGGCGCGCCGCTCTCGGCGCGCACGTAGTGCGGCCTGGCGGAGCGGTCGTGGCCTGCGGGGCGTTCGTCTGCCATGCGGACCTCCTCGCGGGGGGGCGCGGTCCCAGGTGCTCGTTCCACTCCTGCCCCGACCGGCGCCCGACCACGCAGCGAAGTCCGGCCGGGCGGCACCCGGAACGGTGTCAGGCTTCGCGCCGGTGGCCGCGCGCCGCACGGGAGTGTGCGTCGGCGAGCAGGGAACGTGCCAGGCTGGCGGTGTCCGGTCCGGGGTTGAGGATGCAGACCCAGCCCTGGACGGCGTAGGCGGGGTGGGGAAGCAGCCGGTCCGTGGCGGTGTAGTCGTACTCGGTGTGCCGGTCAGCGTGTGCGGCGGGCGGGTGACCGACGAGCTGTTCGAAGGCCTTCCGGCCGACGGCGATGCTCAGGCGGAAGACGCCGGGCCGGTCGAGGTCCGAGGCGGTGTCGTAGCCGTCGTAGTCCTTGACGACGAGGGTGGCGAAGGGCATGCGGCGCGGAGAGTCGCCGTCCGGGTCGTGGAAGAAGAACGTGTCGCCCCAGGCGGCCTCGGGCGATCCGTCGCCTTCGCCGGCGGTGACCGCAACGACGCCGGGCAGCCCGCCGGCGTACGCGATGATCTCCTCCTCGGTCATGGCGGGGCCGTTCTCCTCGTGGGACGTGTTCGTGGGCAGGATTCGCGGTGATTCCATGCCTTCAATTTTCTCATTCAACTGCTACTGGAGGGTTCTCGCTCCTGTGGGCCTTGCCGTGCCGGAAGCCTGGCCCGATAACCTTCAAATGCGGGATGAAGGCCAGGTAGAGGCGGAGGTCAGTGGTGGATCACCGGGGAGCGGGCCTGCGCCCCGTGGATCTGGCGCGCGCGGCGGGGATCTCCACCCAGCAGATCCGCAACTACGCGGACGCCGGAATCCTGCCGCCCGCCCCGCGGACGGCCGCCGGCCACCGGCGCTTCGACGAGGGCCACCTGGACGCCCTGCTCGCCTACCGCGCACTGGCCGGGGGCTGCGGACCGCAGGCCGCGCAAGCGGTCATGCTGGCGGTCAACGCCGCCGACACCGCCGGTGCACTCGCGGGGCTCGACGCCGCCCATGCGTCCCTGCACGAGCAGCGCCTCGCCCTGGCGGCCACCCGGAAAGCCGTCGAAGCGGTCGCCGAACCGGAGCCTGCGCTGCCGTTGCCGTTGCGGGCGTCCTCCGGCCTGCCGATCGGCAAGGTCGCCGCCCTCCTCGGCGTACGCACCTCCGCCCTGCGGACCTGGGAGTCGGCCGGTCTGCTGTCACCCGGCAGAGCGCCCGGCACCGGCTACCGCCGCTTCGGCCCGGCGGACGTCCGCGACGCCCGCATCATCGCGGTACTGCGGCAGAGCCACTACCGGCTGCCGCAGATCCGGTCGGTCCTCGACGACCTGCGGCGGACCGGTGGCAGGGAGGCGCTGCGGGCCGCCCTCGCCGACCGGAACGCCACCCTCGTACGGCAGGCCACGGCCCTGCTCGAGGCCGCCGGGCACCTGCACCGCTGTCTCGCGCGGCTCGCGCCCGAGGAGCCGGCGTCGCCCACGGCGGCGCGGTGACCGCTGCCCGCTGCCCGCTACCGCTGCTGACCCTGCTCCTGTCGGTGGACGGCCGTACGCACGAAGGTGGAGACCGTGCCGCCCGTCCATCGGCCTCCGGTTGCACACGGTCTCGGCTCCCGGCCGATGCGGTGGCAGGCCGTGGCGGCCGAGCACGGCGGCGTGTCCGAGAACATGACGGGACTTCAGATGTCCCTGCCGGAAACCCTTGTGGTGCTGGGGGCGGTCGCCCTGGTGCTGGTGCGATGGCTGCCCGAGCGCGCGCGTCGGCCGGTGGCCGTCGGCGCGGTGGCGGTGGTCGTGCTGTCCGCCGCGGGGGCGGCGGTGGCCGGTCCGCTGCGCTGGCAGCTGGCCCCGGTGCTGGTGGCCGCGGCGGTGGTCGCCCCCTTTGCAGTCGCTCCGCTGCTGCCCGGCCGGGCCGGCCGACCACCGCGGAGGGTCCGCCGGTGGCTCGTGCTGCCGGGCTCGGCGGCCTGCCTCCTGCTCATGGCCGTCGGCCCACTGGCGGCCTGGGCGTTCCCGGCGCCGGCGTTTCCCCAGCCGTCCGGCCGGTTCGCGGTCGGCACCACCGTCCTCGAGCGGACGGACGGGCCACTCCCTCGATGGGGCCGCCGCCCTCATGGCCGCCCGCCAGGACGCCGGGTTCGCCGCCGTCGTCGACTTGGACGGCGCCCCGCACGACCCCGCTCCGGCACCGTTCCACCAGCCCGTGCTGGCGCTCACCCAGGCCATCGGCCCGCAGACCGACCCCGACTACCTCCCGCACCTCACCCGGGTCCTGGCCCTCAGCACCGCAACGACCTACCGCCTTACCGTGCCCGGCGCAGCCCACCTCACCTTCACGGACGCGCCGCTCTGCCTTCCGCCCGTACCCTCGCTCGTCGGCTCCGCCGACCGGTCGGACGTCCCCGGGCCGACCGCCGCCGCCCGCCTCGCCTTCCTCGACCACACCCTGCGCGGCACACCGGGTGACCCGGCAGCCGCCCTGACCGCTTACGGCGAGCTGACCGTGCACCATGCGTGCGGCGGTGCCTGATGGTAGAACCCGGACCGTCCGCCCTCTTGGCGCACCGTCAGGTCAGGGCCGGGGTGCGGTCAGGTCCCGGGCCTGGCAGGCGGGCTCGTGCCAGGTGGTGCGCACCGGCGTTCCACAGGGCAGCAGGCGTTCGCTCGCCCATGTGTGGCAGCAGCGGCTCGGGCCGCCGCGGTGCCGGGCGGGATCGGCCGTGGCCACGGGCCGTCCGGCTGCGGAGCGGACGATCACGGAGGGGGTGGGCGCGGCGGCCGGGCCTGCCCGGTGGCGGCGCCGACGGTGGCGGCCGGTCGATGAGTTCGTCACGCCCGAGCTCTGCCCGCGTACGGTCACCACCCAACCCCCAGTCACCCGATCGGGTGACTGCTCGGCGCCGACGGCGCTCTTCGGGCGGGACCTCGGCCGATTCCCGAGTCGGTGGTGCCTCGGCAGTTGGAAGTGGCTCAGGCCTTCTCGGCGCGGATCGAGTAGGTGAGGGGCGTCCGCGGAGTGCCTGCAGGATGCCGGTAGATGTCGCCGTCGTGGGACTCGAGCGACTGGCGTTGGAGATAGAAGGTGTGGTCGTGCTCGTGGAGGAACCGGATTCGTAGCCCGGCTCCGGCGATCGCCGAGACGACGGTCGACAGACTGTGTCGCCACTCGACGGTCGCGTCGTGTTCGGTCGTCGCCTCCTCGTCGGCGTAGCTGCCGGGGCCGCCCGAGGCCTCCGGGCCTTCGTCGAAGTAGTCGTGGGTGACCGTGCTTCCGGTCTCGTCGTCGAGGACGAAGCTGAAGGGATGGAATTCCGCCAGGTAGAGGCACCCGGCCGGGGCGATCAGTTCGGCGGCCACCGACGCCCAGCGGCTGATGTCGGGGAGCCAGTTCAGCGCCCCGAAGCTGGCATAGACGATGTCGAAGGTCTCCCCTTCGACCGCCGAGACGGCGTCGTAGACGTCCGCGGTCAAGAAGCGTGCGTCGATGCCGAGTTCGGCCGCGAGCCGGGAAGCCGCCTCGATCGCGGGCGGAGAGAAGTCCAGCCCGGTGACCTGTGCTCCCCGTGCCGCCCAGGACAGCGTGTCCCGGCCGAAGTGGCACTGCAGGTGGATCAGGCGCTTGCCTTCGACATCGCCCACCTCGGCCTTCTCGAAGTCCTTCAGCGAATCCGGCCGGGCACGGAACCCCGCCATGTCGTAGAAGGTTCCGTCCAGATGGATGGGCACCCGCTCGTCCCAGTACGCCTTGTTCAAGTCCCGCCAGCGCCCTGCCAGGTCAGCCATGAGCCCGGACGATACACGGACATGGACCGGCGCACTACGATGCCGGACTCGCCGACCGTTCGGTGGTCGCGGACACCTCGGACTCGGCAATTCCGTGGCCGGGATGCCGTTGTGCATGACACGATCGGCTGCATGAACGACTCCTCTGCGCGGAAGGGCGGCCACCGCCCCGAACGGTGAAGCGGCCCGACCGGGCGGTGGCACCGGGAGCCGCCGCGGTACCCTCCGCATCCGTCCGTTTCCTCGCCAACCTCGCCCGTCTCCGGACTGCCCCTCCCCTGTACTGGCCAGGTCTCGACGCTGCGCTGCTGGCCGACGTCCGGGAGGCCGCGATCCGTCTGCCGAACGCCGGACGGGAGTGGGGTCGGGTGCTGTTCGCGCTCGGGCGTGAGCACCATGCGTACGCCGTCACGGCCGCGCTCCTGGCCGAGCCCGGGACCCGGGAGGCCGGCGCCGCGATGGCCCGCGAGGCGTGTCACGACTGGCGCGCGGCTCCGGTGCAATTGCTGCCGCTGCTGATCCTCCACAGCGGGCGAACGGTCGGCCCGGCCATGGCGAAGGCGCTCAGGACCGCCTCGATCTCGCGGTCGGCCATGCAGGTGCACGGCAGCCTGGCGGCCACCGTCGCGCTCACGCCGTATCCGAGACCCCGTTGCCCGCGACAGCACGCCCGGCCGACGTACAGCAGCACGTCCGCCGCCGCACTCCTCGCGGCCAAGCCTGTCGGTATCACCCGTCTTTCGGACGCCCCCGAAGTCTTCGGTGCTCTGCTGGATGCAGGGCCGCTGACGTTCCGCCAGGCCACCCAGCTGTACAACCTCACCTTCCGATGGCCCGGACGGATGCAGGCCCTGTGCGCACCGCTCTGGCTGCGGCACGCGGGTCCGTCCGCCCTGCCCCGGCTGATGGGCCTGATCACGCCGCGCCTCGGTGACTACGCGGTCGGCGAGCACTACCTGACCTGCCTGGCGCGCATGGGCCGTTACGCGCTTCCGGCCCTGCCCGCGGTGGCCGGGGTGATCGAGCGGCGTACCCGGATCCCCGTCAACGACTCGACCCGGGACGCCGAGACGGAGATCGACGAACGCCTGTTGGCCGCTGCCCTGGAGACCCGACGCGCGATCCTCGCGGACTGCACTGCCACGTTGCTCGGCGGATAAAATCGACAACGCCTGCCTGATCGCCGAAGCCCTGGTCCGGGGCACCGAGGAGCCGTCGATGCGCCGCTGCGAATCCCGGTACGCCGCGCGTCTCGCTGCCTACGGGACCGTGGCCACCCGCCTGGCCCTGCTGAGCGACCGGCGACTCGGTGACGTCGTGGCATCCGCCTCCTCGGTCGGATCCGGCATCGGCGGCAGGTCCGCGGAGCTGGACATCGACGGGAGGCGGGTCTTCGTCAAGAGGGTGCCGCTGACGGACGTCGAGACCCGGCCGGAGAACGTCCGGTCCACGGCGAACCTCTTCGGTCTGCCGATGTTCTACCAGTACGGCGTCGGCTCGGCCGGGTTCGGCGCCTGGCGGGAGCTGGCCGTGCACACCATGACCACCAACTGGGTCCTGGGGAGGGAGTACGAGGGCTTTCCGCTGATGTATCACTGGCGTGTCCTGCCCGATTCCCCTCCCGGGGGCTTCGTGGACGAGTTCGGGGGCATCGACGGAGCGGTCGCCCACTGGGAGAACTCCCGGGCCGTGCGCGAGCGGCTGGAGGCCGTCGGCCGGGCCTCCCACAGCCTGGTGCTCTTCCTGGAGCACGTGCCGCAGACGGTCGGTGCCTGGTTGCACGGGCAGCAGGAGACTGCGGCACCGGCCGTCGACGGCTCCGCCTACTCGTGGGTGGAGGATTCCGTGGCGCGGGGTGCCGCGTTCATGAGTTCTCGCGGGCTGGTGCACTTCGACGCCCACTTCCGCAACCTCCTGACCGACGGCCGACTGATCTACTTCGCGGACTTCGGACTGGCCCTCAGCTCGGGTTTCGAACTCTCGGCGGCCGAAGGGCGGTTCCTCTCGGACCATCTCACGTACGACCGCCACTACACCGCGAGCCATCTGCTCCACCACCACCTCGTCGACCGCCTCCGGGGCGGTACGGAAGCAGGCGTGTTCCTGCAGGAGTGGATCGCAGGTCGACGGCCCGAGGGTGTTCTGCCGGAGGTCGCGGCGATCGTCGAACGGCATGCCCGGACCGCCGTCGTCCTGGAGGGCTTTCACCGCCGGCTGCTGACGGAGAGCAAGCGGACACCCTTTCCGGTCGCCGAGCTCAACCGCGCCGCGGCCGAAACCGCGGCGGCACACTGCTGAGGAAGCGCAACTACTACTGTTCGCATGCAACCGGGCATCGATCGATCATCGTCCTCGACTGCGGGGTGCCGGCCGGTACCCCGCCATCGAGGAAGGGAATCCGTACGGATGCCTGAGAATCCGATCGCTCGACGGAGTCTGCTCAGGACGGCGGCTGCGGGGGCCGCCGTCCTGCCGCTGGCGGCCGCTGCCGACGCTGCGGCGGCCGATGCCGCAAGTCCTGCCGGGCCCGGTTCGCCCGGCGGAACGGGCCCGGTGTTCCGGTGGCTCGGCACGGCGGGCTGGCGGATCGAGGGGGCGGGGAAGAACGTCCTGTTCGACCCGTACATCACCCGCTTCGACACGGGCCTGTTCAAGCCGCCGTTCAACAGCGCGACGCCGTTGACGGTCGACGGCGGGCTGGTGGACCGGCATGCCGGCAAGCCCGATCTGATCCTGGTCAGCCACAGCCACTGGGACCACATCAACGACGTTCCCCATCTGGCCGCCGGCAGCACCGCCCCGGTGGTCGGCACCGCGACCACCTGCCATCTGCTGCGGGCCATGGGCGTGCCCGCCTCCCGCCTGGTGGTGGTGAAGGGCGGCGAGGTCCTCGACTTCGGCTACTGCGTCGTCGAGGTGGTGGCCGGCCTGCACAGCCGCAACGCCGAGTACCGCTACTTCGCGCCGGGCACGCTCACCGCTCCGCCCGCCGCACCGCCGGCCACCATCGCGGACCTGCCCGAGGGCGACACCCTGGCCTTCCAGATCCGCTTCGGTGACGGGCCGTCGGCGTTCCTCATGGGTGCCAGCGACTTCGTGGCACGCAACCTCACCGGGCTGCGGCCGGATGTCGCGATGGTCGCCGTGCAGAGCAGTTCCTCCACGCACAGGTACGCCGAGCGTCTGCTGACCGCGTTGGACCTGCCCCGCACCGTCGTGCCCGTGCACTGGGACAACTTCGAGGTTCCGCTCGCGGAGCCGGCCGTCCGCGACCCCGGGGCCGACCTGGACGGTCTGGTCTCGCGCATCCGCCGCCATTCGCCCCGGACCCGCGTGATCGTCCCCGAGCACCTCGCCCCCCTGCGGTTCTAACGGCCGTGGGGTGCCGGCCGCCGCGCGAATCGCCAGGGGTTCGGGAGTCCTGGTGATCGCGCGGTGGCCCAGGCGGTGGGGCTGCCTCTCCGTCATCCCTCGGCGGGGCAGAGGACGTCGTGCCCGGGGCGCCGGCCGTCGGCGAGGAAGCGGGACACCAGGGCGTCGCCGCAGGCGTTGCCGTTCGCGGCGTAGGCGTCGTGGCCGCCGGCGTCGACGCTCACCATGCGGGCCCGGTCTCCGAGTGCCGCCCGCAGTTTGAGCGCGCCGCGGTACGGCGTGGCCGGGTCCCGCAGGTTCTGCACCATCAGGATGTTCGACGGCCCGCGGTCGGAGACCACCACGGGCGCCTCCGCGGGGGCCGTGGGCCAGAAGGCGCAGGGCATCGCGTTCACCGGCATCCCGGCGGTCAGCGGGTACTTGATCCGGTCGGCCGCGACCTCCCGGGCGTAGCTGTCGGCGGAGCGGGGCCAGCTGACGTCGTTGCAGAGGGTGCCGACGGACACCGCCACGGAGTTCTGCATCGCCTTGTCCGGCGGGGTGCTGGCGGTGGGCAGCCTGCGCTTGCCCTGGGCGGCGAGCATCAGCTCGGCGAGGCGCGGGAACCGGGCGTCGGCGTAGAGGGTGTCCAGCAGCGCCGCGCGGAGGGTGTTGCCGTCGAGCCGGGCGGGGTTGGCGCCGGGCCAGGGCAGCGGGGCGCCGTCCAGCTGCGCGGCGAGGCGGAGGAACAGCTCGCGGACCTGCTGGGGTGTGTCGGCCAGCCGGTGGTCCTTGTTGGCCGGGTCGGAGGCCCAGGCGGCGAAGTCCGGGAAGCGGTCCTCCACGCCGACGGCGTAGGCCGCCAGCCAGCCGCGCTCGACGCGGGTCGGATCGGGGTCGTCGTTGCTGTCCAGCACGATCCGGTCGGTGTGCTGGGGGAACATCGTGGCGTGGACGGCGCCCGCGTAGGTGCCGTAGGAGACGCCCCAGGCGGAGATCCGGCGTTCGCCGAGGGCCTGGCGGATGCGGTCGATGTCGCGGGCCTCGTTCCTGGTGCTGAGGGAGCGCAGCACCGGACCGCCGTTGCGGGTGCAGGCGTCGGCGATGCGCCGGGCGGTTTCGAGGTTGCCGGTGATCGAGCCGTCGGGGGCCGGCCACGGGAGCAGGGTGGTCATCGAGAGGTCCTCGTGGGTGAGGCCGCAGTCGACGGGGGTGCTGCGGCCGACGCCGCGCGGGTCGAAGCCGATGAGGTCGTAGCGGTCGAGGACGGACCGGGGCAGCCGCTTCACGGCGCTGGTCGGGCCGTTGAGCCCCGGGTTGCCGGGGCCGCCGGGGATCATCACCAGGGCGCCGCGGCGCTGGTCGGGACGGGCGGCCGGTATCCGGGAGACGGTGAGGGTGATCCGCGGGCCGGCCGGGTCCCGGTAATCGAGCGGGACGGGGAGTGTGGCGCACTGTTGGCGTGCGTCCGCGGCGGCGTCGGCGCAGGACGCCCAGACGAGCGGGGCCGGCGCGGCGTCTGCGGCGGCGGACGGGGCGGCGGCTGCCGGCACGGCGGTGGCGGCGGGCGCGGTGAGGGCGAGGACGGTGGTGACGGCGGCGCCGAGGTGAAGGATTCGCATGCCGAGTAGTCTTCGCCGCGCGGCGCTGCGGGACGATCCCGCCAGCATCCGGGTTTTTGCTGGTGCTGGCTTCACCCCCGTTCGGGTGGATGCCCCCGCAGGAGGCGGGGTTGACGCCGTGTCACTCGCACCGGAGTGGGCGTCGGCGGTCCTCCCCGACGTGATGAGGAGCGGTCCGGTCGGCGTGATCGAAAATGGGGCGACCGGCGCATCCGCCGGCTGGCATGCTGGTCGTGTGGAGAGCGCGGAGATCTGGATCGACTTCGACCCCCCGTTGCACACCTTCGTCGGTGCCAAGAGGCGGGCCGGCCGGTCGCCGGTGCGGACGGACGGCACCTCGACGCTCGGGCACGTCGTGGAGTCGCTGGGAGTGCCGCTGACCGAGGTCGGCGGCCTGCTGGTCGACGGCGTGCACGCGGACGCCTCGCGCGTCCCGGCGTCCGGCGAGCGGGTGTCCGTCCTCGCCGTGGCCAGGCCCCAGCACCTCGCCGGGCCGCCGCGTTTCCTCCTGGACGTGCACCTGGGCACGCTCGCCCGCAGGCTGCGCCTGCTCGGGGTCGATGCCGCGTACGAGAGCGTGGACATCGGCGATCCCGCGCTGGCGGCGCGCTCGGCCGCCGAGCAGCGGGTGCTGCTCTCGCGGGACCGCGGGCTGCTGCACCGCCGCGAGCTGTGGGCCGGCGCCTACGTCTACAGCCACCGGCCCGCGGACCAGCTCCGGGACGTGCTGTCCCGGTTCGCTCCCCCGCTCGCCCCGTGGACGCGCTGCACCGCCTGCAACGGCACGCTGCGCGAGGCCGCCAAGACCACGGTCCGCAAGCACCTGGAGGACGGCACCGAGCGCTCGTACGACGTCTTCGCCCAGTGCACCGCCTGTGAGCAGGTCTACTGGCGCGGTGCGCACCACGGCCGGCTGAGTTCCCTCGTGGCGGAGGCCCTGGCGGAGTTCGGCGGCCACCGGGCGCAGCCGGGTTCGCCGCCCGGCCCGCTGAGCACGAGCATCGCGCCGCAGCGGCGCGGCCGGCGGGAGCTCGCCCCGGAGGTGCGGGAGGCGTAGCCGGGGCCGGCGGCCCACCTGCCGGGCGGGGCGACCGCTGCGATCAGCGGGTGCGGAGTGCGGCCGTGCCGTGGAGTGCGGCCCCCTGTGCCCGTGCGTCCTCGAGGGCGGCGGCGAACACCTCCATCCGTTCCTGCGCCGCCAGGCCCGAGGTCCCGGTCGGCCACGTCCCCGGCGGGACGATGACCACCAGCACCCCGGCCCGGTGTTCGGCGGCCGCCCGCCAGGTCTCGGAGGCCACCGGCTGCGGCTGCGGCTCCCACACCTGGCGTCCGCCGACCAGGACCAGCCGTTCCACGAGGCCTTCGTGCAGTTCCACCGCCGCCGTGGTGTCGGGGGCGTTCCCGGCCGCGAGGACGAATCCGCTGTCCACGGCGTCGCCGACCAGGTCCGCGTGCCGTTCCCGGGTGACCTCGACGATCACCTCCGCGACCGTCTCCCCGTCCTCTCGCTCCCGCACGACCAGTGCCCACACCATCGGCTCGGGCTCGCCGCCCGTCTCGTCCACCATGACGGGGACAACGAGCCGGTCCCGGGAACGCATGCCCGGCGCGGGGCGGCTTCGGCACGCACCTCGCGGGCCGGGAGGCCGGTGGCCGCGGGCGGGCGGGTGACCGCGGGCCCGCCCCGCGGGCGGCGCCGGAAGACGTCGGGCCGCCGCACCGGTCGCGCCGACCCCACCGGCCACGTGAGCCTTGACACGGTGGTCCACGCCTGGATTACTGGATTTCCGAACAACCTGACCGAACGATCGGTCGGCAGGCTTGGCGGGAGGCGCGATGGGCGGCAACGGCACTGGGGATCCGCGGCGCGGAGCGGGCCGCCTCGGCGAGCCGCTGCCGGCCGACCTGCGCGACGCCGGGGAGCGCCTCGATCCGCGCGAGCTGGCCGACCTCCAGCTGCGCCGACTGCAGCAGACCCTGCAGCACGCCTACAAGAACGTCGAGTTCTACCGGCGCTCCTTCGACGCGGCCGGTGTCCGCCCCGAGGACTGCCGCACCCTCGCCGACCTCGCGCGGTTCCCGTTCACCACCAAGGCCGATCTGCGGGACAACTACCCGTTCGGGATGTTCGCCGTGCCGATGGCCGACGTCCGGCGGGTGCACGCCTCCAGCGGCACCACCGGCCGGCCCACGGTGGTCGGCTACACCGAGAACGACCTGTCGATGTGGGCGGACGTGGTCGCCCGCAGCATCCGCGCGGCCGGCGGCCGCCCCGGCCACAAGGTGCACATCGCCTACGGGTACGGGCTGTTCACCGGCGGCCTGGGCGCCCACTACGGCGCCGAACGGGCCGGCTGCACCGTGATCCCGGCCTCCGGGGGCATGACCGCGCGCCAGGTGCAGATCATCCAGGACTTCCGGCCCGAGATCATCATGGTCACCCCCTCCTACATGCTCACCCTCCTCGACGAGTTCGAACGGCAGGGCATCGACCCGTGCAGCTCGTCGCTGCAGGTGGGGATCTTCGGCGCCGAGCCGTGGACGGAGGAGATGCGGCGCGAGATCGAGGGGCGCCTCGACCTGCACGCCGTCGACATATACGGCCTCTCCGAGGTGATCGGCCCCGGCGTCTCGGCCGAGTGCGTGGAGACCAAGGACGGCCTGCACGTCTGGGAGGACCACTTCTACCCGGAGATCGTCGACCCGTTCTCCGACGAGCGGCTGCCCGACGGCGAGAGCGGCGAACTCGTCTTCACCTCCCTCACCAAGGAGGCGCTGCCGATCATCCGCTACCGCACCCGCGACCTCACCCGGCTGCTGCCCGGCACCGCCCGGCCGGCGTTCCGCCGGATGGAGAAGGTCACCGGTCGGTCCGATGACATGATCATCCTGCGCGGGGTCAACGTGTTCCCCACCCAGATCGAGGAGATCGTGCTGCGGACCCCGGCCGTCGCCCCGCACTTCCAGCTGGAGCTGACCCGGCGGGGACGGATGGACCACATGGCGGTGCGCGTCGAGTGCCGCCCGGACGCCACCCCCGAGCAGCGCGAGGCGGCCGCCGCGGCCATCGCCGCGGGTGTCAAGGACGGCGTCGGCGTGAGCGTCACCGTGGAGATCGTGCCGCCCGACACCCTGGAGCGTTCGGTGGGCAAGCTGCGGCGGGTGGTCGATGCCCGCGACAAGTGACGGCGACGGGTCGCAGCGGCCGGCCACTGCCACGCCCCCGAGGCGCGACGGTGGCCGGCCGCTGCCCGTCAGGCGTCCTTGTTCGCCTTGAGCTTGCGCCAGACGCTGCCGAGCGCCTGGAGGTCCTCCTGGTCGAGGACGTCGGTGAAGACGGGCGCCAGGCACTCGCGCCGGGTGGCGTCGGCCTCCTCGAAGACGCGGCGCCCCTCGGCCGTCAGCGCGACCTCGACGGAGCGGGCGTCGCGGGCGGAGGGGGTACGGGAGACCAGGCCGCGGGCCTGGAGGGCGTCCAGCACGCGGGAGACCTGGCTGCGGCTGAGCATCGTGCTGTTGCCGAGCACGGAGGCGGCGACCGGCTCCTCGCTGCCGGCGAGCCAGAGCATCACCTCGAACCAGGACACCGGCAGGCCGTGCGCCGCGGTCAGGGCGCGGTCGACGCGCTCGGTGAGCACCGTTCCGGCCCAGACCAGGCCGTAGAAGGCGTGGTCCGCCTCGGACATCTCCGCCGGGGTGAGCTTCCTGGTCGCCATGGCAGGGATCATACCGGGTTGCGTGTGTGCGCACACAATGCTTAAGGTGTGTGTGCACACATCGAATAGCGGTGCGTGCCGCCCTCCCCCGTCCCGGAAGGACCCCCACCATGTCCCGCAAGGTCGTCCTGATCACCGGCACCTCCTCCGGCATCGGCCTGTCGGCCGCGATCGCCGCAGCCAGGGCCGGCTGGCGCGCCGTCGCCACCCTCCGCGACCCCGACCGCGCCGATGCGCTCCGCAAGGCCGCCGCCGACGCCGGCGTCGAGCTCGACGTCCGGCAGCTCGACGTCGTCGACGAGGCCTCCGTCGCCGCTGCGATCGACGGCGTGATCGCCGACCACGGCCGGCTCGACGCCGTCGTCAACAACGCGGGCGCCGGGCACCTCGGCACCCTCGAGAACGAGACCGTCGCCGACGTCCGCGCGGTCATGGAGGTCAACTTCTTCGGCGTCCTCAACGTCTCCAAGGCCGCCCTCCCCCACCTGCGCGCGACCGGCGGTCGCCTGATCACCGTCACCAGCGTCGGCGGCGTCGTCGGGCAGCCCTTCAACGAGGCCTACTGCGCCGCCAAGTTCGCCGTCGAGGGATACATGGAGAGCCTCGCCCCGGTGGCCGCCTCCGTCGGCGTGGCCGTCAGCGTCGTCGAACCGGGCGCCGTCGCCACCGAGTTCGTCAACAACATCCGGCTCGACC
This sequence comes from Kitasatospora sp. NPDC051914, assembly GCF_040680995.1. Lineage (NCBI taxonomy): Bacteria > Bacillati > Actinomycetota > Actinomycetes > Kitasatosporales > Streptomycetaceae > Kitasatospora > Kitasatospora sp. NPDC051914. The sequence continues at coordinate 54,647 of NZ_JBFAXX010000039.1, read as the reverse complement.
TGGAGGCCGAGATCGCCGAGGCGGGCCCGTACGCCCCCGCCCTCACCGCCTACCTCGACCGCACCGTCGCCCAGTTCCTCAACGGGGCCCAGACCCCCGACGCCGCCGCCGAAACCGTCCTCGAGGCCCTGACCGCCGACCGTCCGGCCTTCCGGCTCCAGACCTCCGACTGGGCGCGCGGCTTCACCGGCACCAAGCTGAACGACCTCGACGGCTCCGCCGTGCTCGGCATGACCGGCAGCTGGGTGGGCTGACCATCCGTGCCGGACGCGGGGCGCGCCCGGGGCGACGGCGGCGCCGGCCTGCAAGCGTCGGACACCTGCAGGCCGGCCGTCGCAGTCGCAGCCCGCGCGGACGCTACGCCGCCACCGCCCGCCCACGGCCGCGCAGCGGCGACCGCCGCACCGCGGCCGCCGCGGCCGCACTGCCGAGGACCACGGCCGCGAGGACGAACGCCGCCACCGGGCCGACCCGGTCGGCGAGCAGTCCGGCCGCGGCCGAGCCCAGTGCGCCGCCGAGGTTGTACGCGGTGTTCACCCAGGCGCCCGCCTCCGTCCGCGACCCGGCCGGCACCAGCTCCTCCACCAGCAGGTAGGCGGTGACCAGCAGCGCGTCCGTGCACGCACCCGCGCCGAGCAGCGCCACCGCGGCCCCCGGCGGGGCGAACAGCAGCGCCGGCAACGTGCAGCAGGCGGTCGCCGCCGCGGCCAGCACCAGCAGCCGTCGTCCGGGGGCGGCGCGCCAGGCGAGCCGGCCGTACACCAGGCCACCCACCACCCCTCCGACCGAGAACAGCGCCAGCAGCGGCCCCGCCGCACCCGCGCCCCAGGCCACCACGACGGCGATCTCGTCGACGGCGATCGCGGCCGACACCGCCAGCACCACGGCCAGCAGGGGCACGAAACCGGGCGAGCGCAGCGGCCCGAGGACGACGCCGCCACCCGCCGCCGTCTGCGCGGCCGCCTTCCGGCCCCGCAGCGCCCGGCCGAAGGCGGCGAAGCCGGCCACGGCCAGTGCTGCGCAGGCCACCAGTGCCCACGCGGGCGACGTCCGGGCCGCCAGCAGCCCGCCCAGCAGCGGACCGCAGGCGAACACCGTCGACTCGGCCACCGTGTCCAGGCTCAGCGCACACCGGCGCTGCTCCTCGCCGGTGGTCAGTTCGCCCCACAAGGTGCGCATCAGCGGCCCGACCGGCGGCGGGAACACCCCGGCGGCCGCCGCCAGCAGCACGGCGGCCCAGGCCGGCAGACCGGCGGCCGCACCGGCCGCGAGCGCCCCCAGCAACAGGGCGTAGCAGGCCGTCAGCACCGTCAGGGTGCCCGGGCGACGTGCCACCAGCCGGGCGCGCAGCGGCCCGAGCAGGGCCGACACCAGGCCGAACAGGCCGACCGCCGAACCGGCCGCGGCATAGGAGCCGGTGCCGTCGCGCAGGGCGAGCAGCAGCGGCAGTGGAAGGACGCCGTAGCTCAGCCGCGCGGCCAGCGCAGCGACGAAGGGCATCCGGACATGCGGAAGTGCGAGGACAGCGCGATAGCCGGCGCTGCCCCGAGGGGGTCGGGACACGGGATTTCTCCGGTACTCGGGGTGAACGTGACGGGTCGACAGAGCGCCGCCCGGCCCGCGCGCGGCGCGGGGGCGGACGGCCGATGTCGGCCTGTCAGTGCGGCCCGGAGATGTCCATGGCGCTGATCGTAGACGTACCGGTCCTCCGGGCGCCACGCCTTTGGTGGATCTCCGGGAAGCGCCTGTTCCCGCAGGGACCGGGGCGGCGGGCGCGCCACGTGTGGTGGCCCGGGGGGCCGGAACCGACAATGAAGTCGGCGCGCGGAGCCGTCGGGGGAGATCGCCGGGGGAGATCGGAGACCGTCATGGCAGCCCTGACCGTGTGGCGCTTCCCCACCTCGGAGGGAGCCCAGGCCGCCCTGGACACCCTGCAGGACCTGCAGCGCCAGGAACTGATCACCGTTCAGGACGGGGCGGTGGTGAGCTGGCCCGAGAGCGCCAAGAAGCCCAAGACCCGGCGGCTGAGCACCCTGACCGGCATGGGCGCGCTGGGCGGCACCTTCTGGGGGCTGCTGATCGGCATGCTCTTCTTCGTCCCGGTGCTCGGCATGGCCATGGGCGCGGCGGCCGGCGCCACCGCCGGACACTTCGCGCACTTCGGCATCGACGACGACTTCATCGAACAGGTGCGGGAGCGGGTCACCCCCGGTACCTCGGCCCTGTTCGTCCTCAGCTCGCACGCCGTCCTCGACAAGGTCCGACCGGCGTTCGAGGGCCTGCAGGCCGAGCTCATCGAGACGAACCTCACCGCCGAGCAGGAGGCGCAGCTGCGCGAGACGTTCACCGAGGAGGACTGACCGCCGGCGCTCCCGCCGGCGGCCGTCCTCGCGCCGGGGTCAGCCGGTGACGGCGACGGGGGCGTCCCAGGCGTTGCGGTCGACGGTGAGGGTGGCGCCGCCGTAGGTCTCACGCTGGTTGACCTGGTACTGGTGGCCGCGGCGGTGGCCGGTGAACAGGCCCGCGGCGTAGGGGAAGCTGCCGGTGGTGTCGGCGGCGCCGTCGTACTTGGCGTACCAGAGGGCCTCGGGCAGGTCGGGCTTGCCCTGGGAGGCGGCCTTGGCGATGCCGGCCGCGGAGGAGGAGGCGAAGCCGTAGAACCCGGGCCGGTAGGAGCGGGCCCTGAGCGCCCGGTCGAAGGACTGGGTGTAGGCGAGGATGGCGTCGCCGCAGGCGGTGTCGGCGGCGTTGTAGGCCTCCACGTCGAGGTAGACCGTGCTGCCGGCGCGCATGCCGAGCGCGGAGGCCTTGGCGGCGGCGTCCGCGCCGTCGGCCGCGCCGAGGGAGACCGCGGTGTCGGCGGTGATCTTCTCCGGGCTGCTGCCGGTCTGGCACGGCGGCTGGGCGCCGACGTACAGCGGGATCAGCTTCCAGCCCGAGCCGGCGACCGAGCGCACCCAGGAGGCGGTCAGCTGGGGCTGGGCGCAGCCGCGGTTCTTCCCCCCGATGTAGACCGCGATCGCGCCGTACGGGGAGGTGCCGCGCCAGGCGTTCATGGTGGTCAGCGGCGGGGCCGTGCAGGTGTCGAAGGCCAGCCCGGTGAACACGCTGCCCGACGACGTCCCGGCCGGAGCGCCGCCGGCCGCACCCGGCGCCTTCGACGCACCGGCCGACGGGCTCCCGGACGCCGAAGCCGAAGCCGAACCGGAGGCGGACGCGGAGGCCGATGCGGACGCCGAGCCGGAGGCCGAAGCGGAAGCCGACGGCGAGCCCGAGACCGACGCCTCCGGGACAGCCGACGCACCGGCCCCCGCCACGTCGGCCGCGACGGCCGCCCCGCCCCTGCCGTCCGCAGGCTCGGCACACGAACTCAACGCCAGCGCACCCGCAGCGATCAGACAGGCGGCGGACAGCGCGGCGCTGCGCCGCGGACGGATGGGGCCGTTCGGCACGGGGTTCCTCACAGGAGTGTGTCCGCTGGGACGCGGAGAGCGACTGCCGGTATGAATATCACCTGGTGATCGCTCCGCTCCAGTCAGGGTGTACGGAAACGGTTCCGGTGCACCGCGCAGCATTCGGCAGGTGCGTTCGGGTACCTGCCGATCGCCTCTGCGATTCGGTGTCAGCGCCTACGCGTGGAGCTCCAGGGTGAGGTGCGCGGACAGGGCACGGAGGAAGTCGGGGGCGTCGAAGATCTCGCCGGCGGAGGCGACGCCGACCGTCCGGGTCCGGCCCGTGAGGATGCGGTCGACGGCCTCCACCGCGAGCGGCGCGGTGACGGCGTAGATGTCCCGGCCCCTGGCCACGGCGCGCCGCTCGGTGTCGCCGGAGCGCACGACGACGTCGACGAGGAAGGTCTGCGCGGACCGTCCGCGCTCGTCGGCCCCGGTCGGCGCCGGTGTGTCGGGCGCCGACAGGTCCCTGGCCGCCTCGACCGTCATGTAGCAGCGCACCTCCGGGACGGACAGGTGGCTGGGGACGGTGACGACGTCGGCCATGGTGAACTCCCCGATGACGGACCGCGTCCCGAGCGGTTCGGGGAACGGCCACTCCAGGGTGGGCGGGTTGTCGTCCCGGTACTCCAGCCGCCCGTCGGCGAAGCGGACGCGCCGACCGTCCCGCCGCTGCCGGGAGACCGCGCCGGCGGTACGTGTCCCGGCCGTGGGGTGCCAACTGCTCAGCCCGTACGCGACGTGCACCTCGTCGGCCGCCGTCCAGTCGCCCATCGCCGCGGTGGCCAGTAGGTCTCCGAGGCCGCCGAAGAAGGCCATCGCCGGGACGACCACCGCCCCGCGGGCCCGGGCACGGTCCGCGAAGTGCGCGAACGTGTCGGCGTTGGCCTCGATTTCGGCCGCCACGTCCACGTACGGGATTCCGGCGCGCAGTGCCGCCTCGGCCACCGGCGCGGCCGTCGTGGCGAAGGGACCGGCGCAGTTGACCACGGCCGCCGCCCCGGCGAGGGCACGGTCGAGCGCGGCCGGATCGTCGACCGCTGCCGGACGGGCTTCCAGTCCGGACCCGGCTGCCAGCGCCTTCAGCTTCTCGGCGTCGCGGCCGCCGAGCAGCGGGACGAACCCGCGGCCCAGCAGCTCCGCCACCACGAAGCGGCCGGTGTGCCCGTACGCGCCGTACACCGCCACCGTGGGCCCTGGTCCCATGGGTACTCCCCCTGCTTCCCTGCTCGAACGGTCCGCTCCGGTCCGTCATCCGTTGTGAACATCCTGACGAGGACGACTGCCGGGCCGTGAGTGTCCGGAACGCCATGGCTCGTACAATTCCGGACATGGGAACTGTCGCACTGGCCGTCACCGACGGGATGCTGCACTTCGAACTGTCTTTGGCGTACGAGGTCTTCGGCTCCGCGCCGGCCGCGGTGACGGTCCCCTGGTACGACGTCGCACTGTGCGGACCGGGCGACGTTCGGATCGAACGGTTCCGACTGGAGCCCGACCACGGGCTGGAGCGGCTCCCGGACGCCGACACCGTGATCGTGCCGGGCTGGGCCGACATCGACGAGGAGCCTCCCGCCGAGCTCGTCGACGCGGTGCGCGCCGCCCACGAGGCAGGTGCACGCGTGGCCTCGCTCTGCACGGGGGCGTTCGTGCTGGCCGCAGCCGGGCTGCTGGACGGACGCCGCGCGACCACGCACTGGGCGCACACCGACGCCCTGGCCGCCCGCCATCCCCGGATCGACGTCGACCCGGACGTCCTCTACGTGGACAACGGCAGCGTGCTCACCTCCGCCGGCAAGGCCGCCGCCATGGACCTGTGCCTGCACCTCGTCCGCCTCGACCACGGCTCGGCGGTCGCCAACGCGGTCGCCCGCCGCCTGGTCGTGCCGCCCCACCGGGACGGCGGCCAGGCCCAGTTCGTCACCACGCCGGTGCCGGCCCCGGACAACCACCCGCTCGCCGACCTGTTCCCCTGGGCGATGGCCCGGCTGGACCGTCCGCTGACCGTGGAGGACCTGGCCCGCCGGGCACGGATGAGCTCACGCAACCTGGGCCGCCACTTCAGGTCGGTCACCGGCACCAGCCCCCTGCAATGGCTGCTGACCCAGCGCATCCGCCGCGCCCAGGAACTGCTGGAGACCACGGACTCGACCGTCGACGCCGTCGCCGAGGCCACCGGCATGGGCACCGCCACGACCCTGCGGCGGCACTTCAACCGCACGGTCGGCGTGCCCCCGGACACCTACCGCCGCACCTTCCGCTCACGAACCGAACCGAGGGCGACGAGTTGAGTGGCCGGCAGATCGCCTGTCGCGCTCACAGCGCTGCGAGGGTGCCGGCTGTTTCGTACTCACCGGCGAGACCACTCCGCCCCGGCACGGAACCTGGCCCCGGAGGTCAGGAACGAAACGCCCGGTCAGACGAGCAGGAAGTAGAGCACGAGCCCGTCGACGACTGCGAAGAGCGCGAAGAGCAGTGGGCGGCGGGAGGAGTACGGCGGTTCGCTCCGGCGGGTGGCGGGTGGTGCGCTGTCGATCGGGGCGGGTTTGGCGAGGCCGGTCCAGGCGCGGTGGGCCTTCGGGCGGACGCGTACGTGCCACGGCCGCTCGGGGTCGAACTCGACGGGTACCGTCCGGCCGGCCCGGAAGAGGTCCAGGTCCATCACGTTGACCTGTGCCTTGGTGTCGACGCGGTAGGCGGACCGGTCGGCGGGCGCCACGGTGAGGTCGAGCCGTACGGTGTGGTCGGGGCCCTCGTCGAGGGCGGTCGCGGACTCGACCCTGGCGACGGCCGGTGACATCGGGCCCGTCGTGGTCAGTCCCAGCCGGCGCCGGTGGCCTGAGCGCAGCAGGGCCACGGCGAGCAGGGTCGTCCACGGGACGGCGTTGACCCCGATCACGAACGGGCCGATGCCGGCGCCACTGCCCAGCTCGGCCGCCCCGGACGCCACCGCCCCGAGCTCCCAGCCCACCAGGCCCCACAGGGCCACGCCGATCCAGAACACCGCTCCCCCAGCCTCTCGTGCGGTCCCGCCGGGGCCCGCCTCGGTGCGGATGGTACCGACTCGGAGTACACGGCGGCTGTCCGGACGGACAGCGGAGCGGGGCCGCGCCGGTGGCACGGCCCCGCCCGGGGTCTTTCAAGCGGCGATCCGCCGCCGGCCCGTCAGAACGGTTCCACGGCGAACAGGGCGCCGCGGACGGCCTCGGGCGTGACGGGCGGGCAGCCCGTGAGGCGGATGACGGCCTGTTCGCCGGGGAGCAGGGTCAGCAGGCCGTGGTCGGCCGATGCGGTCGGTGCGAGCCGGTCGGCCTGGAGCAGCAGGTCGCGCACGAGGGTGCGGGCGGTGACCGTGACGTCCACGATCCCGTCGGCGCCGGGCACCGGCCGGACGTCGACCTCGTACTCGGGCTGCGGGTAGGCGAACACCCGGTCGGTCACCGGGAAGTGCACGGCGCGCAGCCCGTCGGCGTCGGCGGTCAGGAACTCCTTGGCGGAGCCGTCGGCCGGGGTGAGGGCCGCCGGTACGGCCAGGCGCGTGACCGAGCGGGGCGCCACCGTGGTCTCGGTCGCGGTGTCCGCGGCGGCGGTGCCGTCGGCGGCGAGGCGGCGCAGTCGCAGGGTGGTCGTCCAGGGTTCGGCGGCCTGGTTGACCAGGGCGGCCTCGAGGGTGCCGTCGGCCGTCGGCCGCACGGTGAGGAGGCGGTCGGCGTAGAGGCGGCGCAGCTCGTGCCAGAGCGGCTTGAGCCGGCCGTCGCCGTCGACGGTGGCCCAGGATGAGACCGGCCAGCAGTCGTTGAGCTGCCAGACGACGGTGCCGGCGCAGCGGGGCCAGTGGGAGCGCCAGTGCTCGATGCCGGTGGCGACGGCGCGGGCCTGGACGACCTGGGCGAGGTAGTGCCAGCGGTCGAAGTCGGCGGGGAGCGCGAAGTGCCGCTCGATGCCGCGGTCGAGCTTGCCGTTGCCGTCCTCGGCCTTCTGGTGGTGGAGCATGCCGGGCGAGTCGGCGGCGAGCCGTTCGCCGGGGAGGGCGCGCTGCAGGGTGGCGTGGGCGGGGGGTGCCTGCCAGCCGAACTCGGCGACGAAGCGGGGCACGCTGTCGCGGTACTCGGTGTAGTCGCGGCGGTTCCAGACCTCCCAGGAGTGGTGGGTGCCGTGGTCGGGATCGTTGGGGTGGTGGTCCCAGGAGCCGGACCAGGGGCTGCCCGCGGTGTAGGGGCGGGTGGGGTCGAGTTCGGCGACGATGCGGGGCAGCAGGCCGAGGTAGTAGCCCTCGCCCCAGGAGTCGCCGGCGAGTTCGGGCTCCCAGCCCCAGTCGCGGAAGCCCCAGAGGTTCTCGTTGTTGCCGTTCCACAGGACGAGGGAGGGGTGCGGGGTGAGGCGGGCGACGTTGTCGCGGGCCTCGGCCTCGATCTCGCCGCGCAGCGGCTGCTCCTCGGGGTAGGCGGCGCAGGCGAAGAGGAAGTCCTGCCAGACCATCAGGCCGAGTTCGTCGCAGGTGTCGTAGAAGGCCTCGTCCTCGTAGATGCCGCCGCCCCAGACGCGGACGAGGTCGATGTTGGCGTCGGCGGCCTGGGTGAGGCGGGTGCGGTAGCGCTCGGGGGTGACGCGGGTGACGAGGGTGTCGTCGGGGATCCAGTTGACGCCGCGGACGAAGAGGCGCTCGCCGTTGACGACGAGGGTGAAGCCGGTGCCGTCCCGGTCGGCGGAGCGGTCGAGTTCGACGGTGCGGAAGCCGATGCGCTGCCGGCGGGTGTCGAGCGGCCCCGTGGGGTCGGCGAGGGTGACGTCGAGGTCGTAGAGCGGCTGGTCACCGCGGCCGCGGGGCCACCACAGGGCGGCGTCGGGGACGTCCAGGGTGAGGACGGCGGTGTCGCCGTCGAGGACGGTCTCGGCGGTGCGGCCGTCGACGGCGGCGCGGACGGTGAGCGGCCGGCCGGCGCCGGTGGCGGTGCGCTCGACGGTGAGGTGCAGTTCGACGCGGCCGGTGCCGCCGGCGACGGTGACCAGCGGGCGGACCTCGGCGAGGCGGGCGGTCGACCAGTGTTCGAGCCTGGCGGGCCGCCAGATGCCGGAGGTGGGGAGGGTGGGGCCCCAGTCCCAGCCGAAGCTGCTGGCCGTCTTGCGGATGTACTGGAAGGGCTCGGGGTAGATGTTGGGGCGCTCGCCGGTGACCGCCCGGACTTCGGCGGCCTCCTGGTAGGGGCTGGTGAAGTGGACGGCCAGGTCGCCGGCGAGGCCGGTGACGTCGAACCGGTAGGTGCGGTGCATGTTGCGGGTGCGGCCGAGTTCGGTGCCGCCGAGGGTGATGCGGGCCGCGGTGTCGAGGCCGTCGAAGACCAGGTCGGTGCGCTCGTGGGTGCCGTCGGCGGTGATCCGGGTGGAGTACGTCCAGTCACGGTGGCCGATCCAGGCGACGTCGTTCTCGTTGGTGTGGAGGTACGGGTCGTCGATGAGCCCGGCGTTCAGCAGGTCGGTGTGGACGCTGCCCGGGACCCGGGCGGGGAGGAACTCTCCGTCGTGGTGCAGGCTCCAGCCCTGGTCGAGCCGGGTGACGTCCTTCATGTTCGGCTCCTGTCCGTCCGACCGGGCGGTGACGTGCAGCGCGTGCAACCGTAGCCCGTCGGCGGGGGTCTGTCCATAAACCGGTTTGGTTGACACAGCGACCGTCAAGAGCGTGCTGCTGAGCTGGATTTTTCCTGGTGGATTGCAGTCATCTGCTGACCACAGCCTTGGATGCGCAAGAAGTTTGCTTGACCGCTTCAGTGCGGTCGACGGGTCAGCGGGCAGCGGTGCGCTGCGCGGCGGACCACTTCCTGTTGAGGTCGACGGAGAAGGCGTCCCGACCGCCCGGGGCGTGGGGAACTGCGCGGGGCGGAAGTTGCGGCGACCGGCCTTCCGATTCGCGCAGTTCCGCCCCCAGCCTTCGGCCGGGAGGTACCCCCAGCGCCCCTTGGGGTGCCCGTGTTCGCACGCCGTCGGGTGGCCCGTGTTCGCACGCCTCTGGGTGTGCCCCCGCGGTCAGGCCCAGGGGAGGGCGGCGCGGGTTCGCCAGTACTGGTCGGCGGGTTCGGCGAGGGGGGCGAGGGCGGCCAGATCGGTGGGGGTGAGGTCGAGGGCGGCGGCGCCGAGGTTGGAGAGCAGTTGGTCCTCGGTGGCGGCGCCGGAGAGCACGATGTCCGCCCAGGGCTGGGCGGCGGCCGCGGCCAGGGCGAGGGCGTCGCAGGTCGCGCCGGTGCGGTCGGCGACGTCGCGGAGTGCGGCGGTGTCGGGGCCGGTGGCGTTGCGGTCGGCGAGGCGTCCGTTGGCCATGCCCTCCTTCACCACCACCAGCCATCCGGCCGCGTGGGCCTCGGCCAACGCCGCTCCGGCGGACGGCTCCAGCACGTTCCAGGTGGACTGGACGGCGGCGAACAGCGGCCGGCCGTCGACCTCCACCGCGAGCGCCGCGCGGACGGCCGCCGCCTGCGCCGGGCCGCTGGTCGACAGTCCGACCCGGACACCCTCCGAGGCCAGCGCCGCCAGCCGGGCGTGCAGGGCGGGGTCGGTCAGGGCCGGGCTGTCCGGGGTGACCGAGTGCACCAGGTACACGTCCAGGTGCCGGCCGAGCAGCCCCCTGGTCTCGGCGATCTGGCGGTCGAAGACCTCCGCCGAGTGCTCCTTGACCTCGTGGACGGGCACCCCGGAGGCCTGCCAGCCCGCTGTGTAGGTGTAGCCCCACTTGCTGCCGACCACGGCGTCGGCCGCGGCCTGCGGGCGCGCCGCCAGCCACTCGGCGACGAACTCCTCGGCGCGGCCGTACGAGCGGGCGGTGTCGAAGTAGCGCACCCCCGCGGCGTACGCGGCGTCCAGCAGTGCGTGCGTCCGCTCCCGCAGCGCCTCGACCGTCCGTCCGGCGGGCAGGTCGCGGTCGCGCCCGAGTGTGATGTAGCCGGGCCTTCCCACGGCGGCCGTGCCCAGGCCGAACCGCGCGAGCGGCGGGCTGTCGGCGGGTCCGGTGGCGGGTGCGGCCGGCATGGCGGGTCCCTTCGGTGGTTCCGGCGGGCGGGGGCGGCGCGCCCCACCTGCACCCGAACCCTATCCGCCGCCCCCGCACCGGCCGGCCGCCGACCACCGCGGACGCGGCCGGGCACTGCCTGCCCGGGGTGCCGCGCGGCAGCCGGGTGACCTCCACCGGGCGGGCCGCCGTGGCTGCGGGGGCCGGACCTGTCCCGGCATCAGACTGACCGGCGTGAACGGATCGGGGACCCGATGGTGCCGCGCGCTTCGGGGTCGGCCTGGCGGCCCGGATCCGCGCGCAGCCGGAGGCCGGGTCGGCACGGTGGCGCGTCCAGCTGCTGCGGGCGACCCGACTGGACGCGCGCTGAGCGCGGCGGCCGGGTTCAGGCTCCGCGGGCGGCCTCGCGGCGGCGGCGCTTGCCGAGTGCGGCGAGCGAGAGGTCCTCGGCCTGGGAGCGGAGGTTCTTGTAGCCGTAGCCGCGTTCGGTGAGCCAGGTCTCGGCGGCGGCCTCGGCGCGGGCCGCGGCGGTGAGGATGTCCTCCTCGGCCTCGCCGGTGTCGGCGAAGCGGAAGGCGAAGGCGGTGCGGGCGGCGATGTCGTAGCTGAGGTGGCCCTCGGTGGTGAAGGCCGCCTGCAGGACGTCGTGCTCCGCGGCCCGGGCGAGGAGTTCGGCGCGCTGCGCGTCGCTCAGGCCGTCGAAGACGCCGCGGACGGTGATTCGGAAGTCACGGGTGCTCACCCGCCCACCCTAGGCAGCCGCCGGGCACAGGCGCACCGGGTTTTCCGCCGTACCCGAACCGACTGCCCGTCAGGGACGCGAGGTGCTTCCGCCGCTGCACGGTGGGGCGACTCCCGGGCGGCGGTGCGGCTCATGCCAGGGCGGTGATCGCGTCGCCGATGTACTCGGTGCCGAGGACGGCCAGCACGGTGGTCACGATGGCGGCGTGGTGGGCGGCCACCCAGGCCTTCCCCTCGCCGAGGACGTGCGTCGAACGGTCGCCGCCGACGAGGTGCACCACGAGCGGCAGCAGGGTGCACAGCGATCCGACGAGGACCATGAGGGCGGCGGCGACGGCCTTGCCGCCGGCGGAGGCCGGGCTTGCCGCCACGGCGGCGGCGCCGCCGACGGCGAGGACGACGTTCTTGGGGTTGGCGACGACCAGGGCGGCGCCGAGCCCGGCCGACCTGGCGGGGGTGAACCGGTCGAGGGACTGCATCCACACGGGCGGCGGGCTGACGTGCCCCTCGCGCGGCCGGGCCCACCACTGCCTGACCGCCAGCAGGACGAACAGCACGCCCAGGGCGAGCCCGAGCCAGTACGACCAGGTGGGTCTGCCCTCGTCGGGGTTCAGCCCGCTCCCGGCCACGACGACGGCGGCGACCAGGGCGGCCAGTGCGCCCGTCCAGCCGGCGGTGAACGCGATCCCGTTGGTCCGGCCGCGCGGGGTGCCCAGCATCAGGATCACCGCGATCAGCGGCAGCGGGCTGATGGCGATGCCCACCGCCGACGCCAGCATGGAGCCGACCGCCTCGCCCATCGCCGTCCCTCTCCCTCGCTCCGGTCGGGGCCGCGACACACCTTATGCACCGGGTGGCGGCGGCCGCCGTGCACCACTCGCCGCCGAGAGGGTGAAGGGCGGCGAGTACCTGCCGCCGGGCCGGGGCGCCGTCACCCCTCCGGCGGACAGTGGTCGCGACGGGTGGCGGCTGCCGAAAGGGTGAAGGGAGCGCCCGGCCGCCGCCCGGGCCGTGCCCTCTAGGGCCTGTCCGGCGTCGCGCGCCCGGCAAGATCCGCCGGACAGGCCCTGGGGGCGGACCCGCGGCGACGAGGAGGAGCGGCACACGGTGGACACCACACGCGAGGACGGTGGGCAGCGGCGGATCGACGCCGGCAGGCGCGACCGGGTGATCGGGGCGGCGGCGGCGGCCGGGCTGGTGGGCGAGCGGCACGTCGCGGCGGGATTCCTCGACGTGGACGGGGTGCGGGAGACCGTCGCCGGCCTGCGCGCGGCGTTCGGCACCGGCGTGCCCGTGCTGCACACCTTCGCGGTGAAGGCGGCGGCGCTGGTTCCCGTGCTGCGGCTGGTCGCCGAGGCGGGGATGGGCTGCGAGGTGGCGAGTCCCGGCGAGCTGGCGCTGGCGCTGGCGGCGGGTGTCCCGGCCGGGCGGATCGTGCTGGACTCCCCCGCCAAGACCGGCGCCGAACTCGCCGGGGTGCTCGGCCTGGGCGTGGCCGTCAATGCGGACAACTTCCAGGAACTGGACCGGATCGCCGGTCTGCTGGACGGGCGTGCCGGCGCCCCGGTGCTCGGTCTGCGGGTCAATCCGCAGGTGGGGGCCGGTTCGATCGGCGCGATGAGCACGGCCTCCGAGCATTCCAAGTTCGGCGTGCCGCTGCGCGACGCGGGCGCCCGCGAGCGGGTGCTGGCGGCCTTCGACCGGTATCCGTGGCTGAGCCGGCTGCACGTCCACGTCGGCTCGCAGGGGTGCTCGCTCGACCTGATCGCGGCCGGTGTCAGGGCGGCCTGGGAGCTCGCCGAGGAGGTCAACCGGCGGGCCGGGCGCCGCCGGGTCGACAGCATCGACCTCGGCGGCGGACTGACCGTCAACTTCGACGACGACGCGGTGCGCCCCTCGCACGCCGACTACGCGGCGCACCTGCGTGCCGCGGTGCCCGGCCTGTTCGACGGCGGGTACGCCCTGGTCACCGAGTTCGGGCGGTCCGTCGTCGCCAAGAACGGCTTCACCGCGGCCCGGGTCGAGTACACCAAGGAGGTCGGCGGCCGCCGCATCGCCATCACCCACGCCGGCGCGCACCTGGCCACCCGTACGGTGCTGATGCCGGACGCCTGGCCGGTGCGGGTGGACGTCCACCGGCCGGACGGGACGCGGCGGCACGGGCCCTCGGAGGTCCAGGACGTCGCCGGGCCGTGCTGCTTCGCGGGCGACGTGGTGGCGTACGGCCGGGCCCTGCCCCGGATCGAGCCGGGCGACCTCGTCGTGCTGCACGACACCGGCGGCTACTACACGTCCGCACCGTGGGCGTACAACAGCATCCCCCGGCCGGCGATCCACGGCTTCAGCACGGCCGGCGGTGCGGTGCGCTTCGCCACCGTCCGCCGCGAGCAGAGCCTCGCGGAGCTCACCGCGGAGGCGGGCGGCGAGTACGCCGACGCGCTGACCGCGCTCGGCGGCCGGCTCTGAAGGGCAGCCCCTCGGGGGCGACCGCTGCGCAATCGGCACGGTCCCGGGTGGCCCCTGTGCGGTCCCGGTCCCTGGAGAATCCCGCCTTCCGCTCGGGCCGCGGCGGTGGCACGATCGCGAAGTGTGAGGGAAGTGCGTACGAACGACGCCGACGCCTGCCCGGTGTGCTCGGGCCCCGTGGCCGACGACCCGCGGTTCACCTCCTGGTGCCCGGCGTGCGAGTGGAATCTCGCCCCCTCCTCCCCCGCCCCGGCGCCGGACTGCACGGCCCGTGGGCGGCGCCGGGCCGAGCGCCGGGCCCGGAAGGACGAGGCCACCCGCCGGGCCGTGCGCGCCAGGGTGGAGCGGGTGTACGCGGCCGCCTCGGCCGACCGTTCGGCGGTCCGCGACCCCGCGTGGCTCGGTGCCACCGTCCTGGCCGGCCTGGTGCACCTGGCGACCGCCGTCCTGGTGGTCGCCGCCGTCGCACTGCTGGTCGCGGCACCGACCTGGCCGCTGCGGGTGCTCGGGTTGTTCGCCGCGCTGCTGGTCTTCGCGCTCCGCCCGCGGCTGGGCCGGGTGCCGCGGCACGGCGTACGGCTGACGCGCAGCGAGGCCCCCGCCCTGTTCGGCCTGACCGACCGGGTCGCCGGGGCCCTCGGCGGCCGACCGGTCGACCTCGTCGTGATCACCTCCGATTTCAACGCGGCCTACGGACTGGCGGGCCTGCGGCGGCGGCGCGTGCTGCAGATCGGCCTGCCGCTGTGGTCGGTCCTGGCTCCGGGTGAGCAGCTGGCCGTGCTCGGCCACGAGATCGGGCACCAGGTCAACGCGGACAGCCGACGCGGCCTCTGGCTCGGCTCGGCGATGGACGCCCTCGAGGAGTGGGAGCAGCTGACCAGGCCGGACCTGTACCGGCAGTCGTTCGGCACCTTCGTGGAAGCGTTCGCCTCGGCTGTGCTCCAGTTGCTGGTGCGCCCGTTCAACCTCGCGGCCCGGCACCTGCTGGGGCTGCTCGGCCGGCTGACCCTGCGGTCCGGCCAGGCGGCCGAGTACCGGGCGGACGCCCTCGCCGCCGCCCTCGCCGGCACCGAGGCCGCCACCGGCATGCTGCGCACACTGATGCTGCACCGGACGGTCAGCACCAGCCTGCTGCGGATGCGCGCGGACCTGGCCCGCCGACCCGGCCGTTCCGGTGCGCGGGCCCCGGTGCAGCCGTGGGCCGAACTGGCTGCGCGGATCGCCGGGGTGCCGCCGTTGGAGCGCGAGCGGCTGCTGCGCGTCTCCGCCCGCGAGCTCGGCACCGTCGACGGCTCGCACCCGCCGACCCACCTGCGGCTGCGCCGGCTCTCCGAGCGGCCCGCCGTACGGGGCAGGCTTCGGTCCGACACGGCGGAGCAGGCTGCGATCGCCGCCGAACTCGCGCCCGCCGCCCGGCTGATCGCCGTCGACCTCGAGATCGGAGGGTTCACCGGCACGGGACGGCGGGTCGCCTGACACCGTCCGCCGCGGCCGACTTGGCCGAACATGCCGGAGGGAGGGCCCGCCGGGCCGTGTCCCGTGAGACCCGCCGTCAGCTGCGCGAACGCACTGATGGCAGGTCAGCCGATCGGCCCCGGGCGGGCATTGGCACGTTTGCGGAGCATTCTTCTCTTCCCCGGAACACCCCGCAGTGTTCGCCCGCCGTCCGCCTGAACGTGTGCCGCGCTCGATTGGCTGGCTCCGGCATCGAGCGGACCAGGGAAGGGCATGGACATGGCAAGCGGCGGGAACCGGCGGAGCGCGCGCGGCACGGGAGGCGGCGGTGCCGCGCGCCTGGGAGCGGCCGGGGCCCTGCTGTCCGCGCTGCTCGGTGCATCGGGCTGCGCCGGGGGCGCCGGAGCGGCCCATGGCGGCGATGTGACCGTGCTGACCATGGCCCCGTCCGGAAGCGGCTCCGCCGACCGGTCCGGGAGCATCGCACTGGCGGAGGCCGTCGGCCGGTCGGTCGCCGCCAGGGGCGGTCTCGGCGGTCGTCGGCTGCACGTGCTCACCTGCGACGAGCAGGACAGCGCGCAGGGCGCCGCCGCATGCGCCCGGGAGGCGGTGAACGCCCGGGCGGTCGCCGTGATCGGCTCCGTCAGCCAGCACGGCGACGACTTCATGCCCGCGCTGGAGTCCGCCGGCATCCCCTACGTGGGCGGCTACGGCCTGTCCGGGCCCGAGTTCTCCAGCCCGCTGTCCTATCCGGTGGCCGGCGGCACACCCGCACTGATCGCGGGCAGCGGACGGCAGTTGGTCGACGCGGGATGCCGGACGGTGGCACTGGTGCGCCCGGACACCCGGGCCGGGGACACCCTCACCCGCTACCTCTCCGGTGCGCTCCGGCCGGCGTCGGTCACACTGACCGACGTCAAGGTTCCGCAGAAGGGGCCGGACTTCACCGCCGCGGTCCGCGCCGCCGTCGGCCGGGACGCCAAGGACGGCTGCGTGACCACGGCACTCGGCATCGAACAGACCCGCGGCCTGCTGGACGCCTACCGGAAGCTCGGTCCCGCGCGCACCAGGCTCGCCGCGGTCCTCGGCGGTGTCCAGCAGTCGGTGATCGACGCCACCGGCGGCCGCCGGGGCCCGCTCGAGGGGGCTCTGGTGACCGGCTGGTACCCGCCGGAGAGCTCGGGGGTCTGGGACGACCTGCGGCAGACCCTGCGCGACCACGCCCCCCGCTCGACCGTCGACGCCTCCGACCTCGGCGTACAGACCACCTGGGTCGCCTATCAGGTGTTCTTCCAGGCCGCCGAGCGGCTGGCCTCCGCCGGGCAGCCGCTCACCGCCAAGACCCTGCGCAACCAGCTCGACAGCGGCGACTCCCTCGACACCGGCGGGGCCACGCCGCCGCTGGCCTGGGGCACCGCCGGCATGCTCCCCAGCGCGGAGTCCCCCCGCCTCACCAACACCTGGGTCACCTACCAGCGGGTCGCCGACGGCCGCCTCGCCGAGCAGCAGAGCGGCTTCGTCGACGTCCGCTGGATCCTCACCGGCCGCCGGGCGCCCCAGTAGGGGCGCGCCCGGGACACGCTCCGGCTCCCGGGCCGGTGTCACACGGCGGCCGGGTTCGCCGCAGCGTCCGGGCGCAGGGCCGGGGCCAGGATCATGTCGACCAGGTGGTCGAGGGCGGCCGGGGCCTGCGGGTCGTCGGGCCGGGCCTCGGGCGCGAGTTCGGGTGCGGTCCGGCGGAGTTCCAGCCAGCCGAGGTAGGCGGCGTACGCGGCGAGGGCCCGGCGGCGGGCGTCCCGCGGGCCGAAGCCGACGCCGGTGAGGATCTCGGCGAGGAAGGCGAGCCGGGCCCGGGTCACGCGGTCGACGACCTCGGCGACGGCCGGGTGGGAGGTCTGGGCCGCAAGGGCCGGCTCGAGTCCGGCGATCTTCTCGCTGCCCAGTGCCTCGGCGAACAGCGCCCTGGCTCGTACCATCGGGTCCTCCAACTGCCTGACGGCCGCGATGACTTCGGTGGTGGCGAGCAGTTCCCAGGTCTCCAGGGCGGCCACCAGCAGGGCTTCCCGGTTCTCGAAGTGCCAGTAGAAGCTGCCGCGGGTGACGCCGAGTTCGCGTGCCAGCCCGTCCACTGCCACCGCGGCGACCCCGCCGCGCGCCAGTGCGCGCAACGCGCCCATCGTCCAGTCGTCCTTGCTGACTTTGCCCTTGGCCATGTTCCGTACAGTACTGTACGGAACATCCGTACAGTTGTGTATGGATCTGCCCTCCGGGCAGGACAGGGGAGTCGGGAAGGGGTGGCACGATGAACGCCAAGGAGTGGCTGCTGGGGCCGGCCGGGGAGGGTGCACCGGAGCCCGGGGCGGGGGTCCGTCCGGCGGCGGCGGTCGCGGGGGCGGGGCTGCTCGCGGCAGGGGCGCTGCACGCGGTGTGGGCCTTCTCGCCCTGGCCGCTGGCCTCGCGGGCCGAGTTCGCCGAGGTCGTGGTCGGGGTAGACGAGTCGCAACTGCCGTCGGCGCCGCTGACCGTCGCCGTGGCCGGGCTGCTCGGCGCCGCCGCCTGGCTGGTCGTCACCGGCGCCCGGCCGGAGAGCGGCCTGGCCGCTTCGCGCCCGGTCCGGGCCGGGATGTGGACGGTCGCCGGGGTGCTCTCGGTGCGCGGGCTCGGCGGCCTGGCCGTCTCGGGCCTCGAACTCGGGGACACCCCAGCCGCGTTCCGCCACTGGGATCTGGCGCTGTACTCGCCGCTGTGCATCGTCCTGGGCGGGCTGGCCGGCTTCGCGGCCGCCCGTACCCGGCGCCGCCGCACCGGCAGCCTGCGCCGGGCCTGAGCCGGGCGGTCGGTCCGGGGGCGCGTGGGGGGCACCTCACGCGCCCCTGCGTCCGCGGCGCCCGGTTCGGCCGGAACGGGGTGCCCGGATTCGGCCAAGCCGCGGAATTTCTCCGTACACGACTGCACGCAGGTTCGTTGGTGTGCTATCGGTTGACCCGGGCAACCGTTCTACTGCCCCAGCCCTCCGCCCCCGAGGAGCCGCGATGCAGGTGACCGTCGATCAGGACCGCTGCTGCGGTTCGGGCCAGTGCGTCTCGACCGCACCCGCCGTCTTCGACCAGTCCGAGGAGGACGGCCTCGTCCGTCTGCTGCTGCCGGGCCCCGACCGGGCGCTGTCGGCGACCGTCCGGCTGGCCGCCGCCCTCTGCCCCGGCAACGCCATCACCGTGCTCGACGACTGACCGCAGCGCCGCGCCCGGGCAGCCCACGGCCCCGCCCGGGCGCGCCGCACCACCGCGTGGAAGGACCCGGCATGACCACCGCACCCCACCGCCGCAGCCACGTCGACCCGGCCGCCCCCGCCCTTCCGGCCCCGCGCGGCAGCTGCCCCTTCGCACCGCCGCCCGCGTACGAGGAGGCCCACCGCACCGCGCCCGTCACCCGGGCCGCCCTCTGGGACGGCACCTCCTGCTGGCTGGTCACCGGCCACGCCCAGGTGCGCACCGTCCTCGGCGACCACCGGTTCTCGGCCGACGCCCGCCACCCCGGCTTCCCGTTCCTCTCCCCCGGCCGCCGCGAACTGCTCAACCGCTCCACGCCGACCTTCCTGCGCCTCGACGGCGCCGAGCACGCCCGCCGGCGCCGCATGCTCACCGGCGACTTCATCGTCAAGCGGATCGAGGCCATGCGGCCGCGCATCCAGCAGACCGTCGACGAGGCGCTCGACCGGATGACCGCGGGCGGCGCCCCCGCCGACCTGGTCCGGGACTTCGCGCTGTCCGTGCCGTCGCTGGTGATCTGCCACCTGCTCGGCGTCCCCTACGAGGACCACGGCTTCTTCCAGCGCCGCAGCGCCGTCCTGCTCGACCTCGCCGCGCCCGTCGAAACGGTCGGCACCGCACAGCGCGAACTCAACGCCTATCTCGCCGACCTGACCGCCGGCAAGCGGCGCCGACCGGACGACAGCCTGCTCGGCCGCCTCGCCGCCCGACCCGACGTCTCCCCCGAGGAGGCCGCCGCCACGGGCGTCCTGCTCCTCGTGGCCGGCCACGAGACCACCGCCAACATGACCGCCCTCGGCACGCTCGCGCTGCTCCGCCACCCCGAGCAGGCCGCCCGGCTGCGGGCCGAACCCGCCCTGGTGAAGGGCGCGGTGGAGGAACTGCTGCGCTGGCTCGGCATCGTCCACCTCGGCGTCCCCCGGGTCGCCCTCGAGGACGTCGACCTGGACGGCACGCGGATCCGCGCCGGCGAGGGCGTGCTGTGCATGGTGTCCACGGCCAACCGGGACACCGGGGTGTTCCCCGACGGTGACCGGCTGGACGTCACCCGCGACGCCCGCCGCCACTTCGCCTTCGGCTTCGGCGTGCACCAGTGCCTGGGCCAGCCGCTCGCCCGGGCCGAGCTCCAGATCGCCCTGGAGACCCTCTTCCGCCGCCTGCCCGGCCTGCGCCTCGCCGTCCCGTACGAGTCGCTCCGCTACCGCACCGACATGATCGTCTACGGGGTCCAGGAGCTCCCGGTGGCCTGGTAGGACCGCGCGCCCGCCGGGGCGGCGAGGTCGGTCAGACCAGTGAGCCGAGGTCGATGACGGCGTACCCGCGGGACTCGACGGCGTCGACGATGTACGGCAGGGCGCGGGAGTCGACGTTCGGCCCGGAGCCGTCGCTCGCACCGAGGTGCATCTGCAGGATCGTCCCCGGCCCGATCGCCGCGACGGCCCGCGCGACGGCGTCGTCGACACCGATGCCGCCGGCCTCGCCGAGGTAGCCGAGGGTGTCGTCGGTGAACTCGATGTCGGCGTAGCCGAGGGCGTTGACCTCGGCGATGGCGTCCGGGCTGGTCTCGCTGTACGGGAACCGGTAGAAGGGCAGCGGTTCGGCGCCGGTGGCCCACCGGATCGCCTCGTCCGCCCTGGCCACCTCCTCCCGCAGCCCCTGCGCGTCGAGGTCGTCGAGCTCGGGGTGGCTGTAGGAGTGGCTGGCGACGCCGTGCTCCGCGGCGAGCGCCTCGGCCGCCTCGGGATGCGACTCGGCGAACCGGCCGGTCAGGAAGAAGGTGGCCGGTACGCCGCGGGCGCGGAGCCCGTCGAGGACGGTGTCGATGCCGTCCTCGTTCCACGCCGCGTTGAAGGTCAGGGCCACCACGCGCTCGTCGGTGGGAATCCGCCGGATCTCCTCGCCGAACAGCTGGGGCAGCAGACTGCGGCCCGGCTTCGCCCCGCCGGGAGCACTGGGGCGGGGTGCGGCAAAGGACAGCCCCAGGAGTTCCGTCCGGCTGCCGAGCGGCAGCGCGAAGGCCGCGCCGGCGGCGAGCAACGACCGACGGCTGAAGGATTTCTGACGATCAGTCACTTCCGCAGTATCGGGCGGCTCGATCACTCCCGCCGTCCGACACGCGCGCCGCGGGTGAGGGGTCACCCCACCCGGCCGCCCGCGGGCCGCCCTACCGGCGGACGGCGCAGAGGCCCCAGATGACGAAGACGCAGGCGGCCATGACGGTGAGCGACCAGAGCGGGTAGTACGGGACGGACAGGAAGTTGGCGACGATCAGCAGGGACGCCATGACCACGCCGACGATCCTGGCCCACAGGGCGAGGCGGAACAGGGCCAGGCCGGCGAGGAGTGCGAGCACCCCGAGGGCGAGGTGGATCCAGCCCCAGGCGGTGGTGGAGAACTGGAAGGTGTAGTTCGGGGTGCGGGTGAAGACCTCGTCCTCGGCGATGGCCATGATGCCGCGGAGCAGGTCGAGCAGGCCGGCCAGCAGCAGGATCACGGCGGCCGCGGCCACGGCGCCGCTCGCCAGTGCGTTCCGGTCCGCCCGGTCGTTCAGTGCGTTCGCCATGGTGCCGCCTCGGTCCGGTCCCGCGGTCGCGGCCGGCCCTGCCCGGCGGCGCCGCCCGGGACGTTCTGCCCTCGGCCCATCGCAGCACCGAACGGGCCGGTCCGGCGGCCCGGGCCGCCCCGACACGCCGGCCCTCACCCCTCCGGACGGCATCCGGCGGCATCTTCGCACTGCGCCGACGGGGAGGACGTGCCGGGTGCGCGCCCTGGGGCCAGGACGCGCACCCGTGCGGACTACGGGCCGGGGGGAACCGTAGTAGCCCCGCCATGCTAGCGGGTCATGTACGCGTCAGGAAAGTGGGCCGACCCCCTGGGCACGGTCCGTCACCGGCAGCGGCCTGCCGGGGGCGCTTCCCGACGGGCGGCCTTCTGTGCGGTCAGCCCTCGGTGCGCTCCCAGCCGCGGGGCGGCGGCACCGAGACGGGGGTCGCGGCTGCGGTAGACGATGTACGGCCGGGTGAGGTGGCCGAGGGGTGCGGAGAACACGTGCACCGGGCGGCTGAAGGGCCAGAAGGCGAACAGGGCCCAGGCGGCGAGGGCGTGCAGGCGGAAGCCGACGGGGCGGCCAGGATCAGGTCGGTGTCGGGGTGGAGGGTGAAGATCGAGCGGAACCGGGGGCGACGGTCTACCGGTAGTCGTGCGGGTCTCCGGTGAGGTTGCCGAGGACGGTGGTGCCCAGGCCGAGGCAGACGGTGCCGATGAGCAGCACGTACACGGCCTTGTCGTTGCGCGTGGTGGCGGAGAAGACCGGGCCGACGATGCGGCGGCGGACGATGAGGACGGCGGCCCCGGCCGAGGGTGCAGATACCGGCGAGGCGCCGCGCGTGGCGTGCCGCACCGTCCGGCAAACGGGTCGTCCCGCCGCGGCACCCGGGCGGACACTGCACCGTCCGGGTCGTCCGGGCCCGCGGACGGTTTCGTCGGCACCGCCCGGGCGCGGGGAGGCTGCGGCCCTGCCTCCGGAGTGCTCCGGGCCGGTCGGGGGCGTTGAGGTGGGACGATGGAGGGGACGGCGGCCGTGCCGGCCGTGTCCGGCCGTCCGGGGTGTGCGCTGCGCGTTCCCGGGGCGGGAGCGGATCCGATGAGCGTGTTGTGCTGTGTGCCGTGCAGCTCCCGTGGACGGGAGCCGGTCGGTGGCGGGGCGGGGGCCGGGCCGTGAGCGGCGGGGGCGGTGCGGGGGTGCCGTGGCTGCGGGTGGCGGTGGTCGGGTCGGGGCCGGCCGGGCTGTACACGGCCGAGGCGCTGGTCAAGCAGGCCGGGCAGGCGCCCGGCGGGGCGGGTGTCGGGGTCGCGGTGGACGTCCTGGACCGGCTGCCCACGCCGTACGGGCTGGTGCGCTACGGCGTCGCGCCCGACCACCCGTCGATCAGGTCGATCGCCGACTACCTGCGGCGGGTCCTGGAACACCCGAGGGTCCGGTTCCTCGGCGGACTGCGCCTGGGCGGGGAGGTCACCCGGGAGATGCTGCTCGCCGGGTACGACGCGGTGGTGTACGCGACCGGCGCGCCCGAGGACCGGCGGCTCGGCATACCGGGCGAGGAGCTGCCGGGGAGCGCCGCGGCGGCGGACTTCGTCCGCTGGTACTGCGGGCACCCGGACGCCGACCCCGGCCTGTTCGACCTCGGCGCACGGTCGGTGGCGGTGATCGGCGCGGGCAACGTGGCGCTCGACGTGACCCGGATGCTCGCCCGGCCGGCCGCCGACCTCATCGCCACCGACGTGCCGGAGCCGGTGCTCGCGGCCCTCGCCGCCAGCCGGGTCGAGGAGGTGCACGTCGTCAGTCGCCGCGGCCCGGCCGAGGCCCGCTTCACCACCAGGGAGCTGCGGCAGCTCGGCGACCTCCCGGACGTCGACGTCACCGCCGACCTCGCGGGCACCGTCACCGCCGACGGCGTCCCCGACCGCCGGGTGCAGGGGAACCTCACCGTGCTCGCCGACTGGGCCGCACGGCAACCGCGGGGCCGCCCGCGGCGGGTGTCGGTGCACTTCTGGCGCCGGCCGGTGGAGATCCTCGGCAGCGAGCGGGTGACGGCCCTGCGCCTGGAGCGGACGGCGGCCCGCGGGGACGGCCGGGTCGGCGGCACCGGCGTGTACGAGCTGCTGCCCGTCCAGCTGGTGCTGCGCTCGGTCGGCTACCGGTCGGTCCCGCTGCCCGGGGTGCCGTTCGACCCGGTGCGGGCCGTGGTGCCGAACGCCGGAGGGCGGGTGCTGGGCCCGGACGGCCGGCCGCTGCCCGGCGAGTACGTGGCCGGCTGGCTCAAGCGTGGGCCCACCGGGGTGATCGGCACCAACAAGGCGGACGCGGCCGAGACCGTCCGCGCCCTGCTCGCCGACGAGGCCCCCGGCGCGATCGCGGCGCACCGGGCCGACCCGGCCGCCCCGCCGCTGGCCGAACGGCTCGCCGCCCGGGGCGTGCACCCGGTGACCTACGCGGAGTGGCTGGGCATCGACGAGCGGGAACGGAAGAACGCCGCCGCCCTGGGCCGCGGCGAACGCGTGAAGTTCGGCGGCTGGCCCGCCTGAAGGAGTGCACCGGCCGACGAAGTGCCGGAGGAGTGCACCGGCGCACCGCACGGCCGGCCCGGTCGTACGGTGCGCCGGAGGGAGCGGTCAGCTCGGCGGGGCCGGCTTGGCAGCGGTGTACAGCCATGCGTCGAAGAGCGGCCCCAGCCTGCGGTGGGAGATCTTCTCGGCGAGCCCCTGGAGGTCGCGGGTGCTCGCGTTGCCGTACCGGTGGGTGTCGGCCCACTCCCGGAGCAGGGCGAAGAAGTCGCGGTCGCCGATGGTGGTGCGCAGCACGTGGAGGGTCATGGCACCGCGGAGGTAGACCACGTCGTAGTTGAAGATCTCGTCGCGGCCCGGGTCCGCGGTCCTGAGGTTCCAGAACGGGTCGCCGGCGGGGGTCGCGTAGAGGCCGTCGAAGGTCTGCTGCACGGTGGGGCCGCCGTGGTCCTCCTGCCACAGCCACTCGGTGTAGGTGGCGAAGCCCTCGTTCAGCCAGATGTCCCGCCAGGTGGTGGGGGTGACGCTGTCCCCGTACCACTGGTGGGCGATCTCGTGGACGACGGTGAGCTCGTCGGGGGCGCCGTCGTAGACGGGCCGGCTCTGCGTCTCCAGGGCGTAGCCGACGCCGATCCGGTCGACGATTCCGCCGGTGGAGTCGAACGGGTAGCGGCCGAAGCGCTTCTTCTCCCAGGCCAGTGCCTCGGCCGTGGTGCGGTGGAGTGCGGCGTCGGTCTCGCCGCCGGCCGGGTCGTAGGCGGTGATGTTGGGGATGCCGCCGTCGGTCGTCCGGGTGACGGTGAAGTCGCCGACGGCGACCATGGACAGGTAGCCGGCCATCGGCTTGCGCATCTGCCAGGTGGCGGTGGTGCGGCCGCCGCGGGTCTGCGGGTCGCCGTCCGGCTCGCCGTTGGCCAGGGCGGTGACCCCGGCCGGGGTGGTGACCCGGAAGGTGTACGTCGCCTTGTCGTTCAGGTCGTCGTTGAGGGGGTACCAGGTGCGGGCCCCATCGGGCTCGTTGAGGGCGACGGCGCCGTCCGGGGTGTTGATCCAGCCGTAGTCGCCGAGGGTGGGATCGGAGATCCGCTCGGGGGTGCCGCGGTACTGGACGCGGACGATGAACGGGGAACCCGCGCGGATCGGGCGGGCCGGGACGACGGTGAGCTTCTGGCCGCTGCGCTGGTAGGAGGCGGGCCTGCCGTCGACCAGCACCTGCTGCACGGCCGGGCCGGAGTAGTCCAGGTCGAACCGGTGCAGCGGCCGGTCGGCGATCGCACTGATCGCCGCACGGGCGTCCAGCAGGTGGCTCGCGGGGGTGAAGTCCAGGTCGAGGTCGTAGTGGCGGACGTCGTAGCCCTGGTTGCCGCTGAGCGGGAAGTACGGGTCCGGCGGGACGACCACCGGGGAGGACGGCCGGAAGGCGTGGGCGGGAGCGGCGCCGAGGAGCAGCAGGGCACAGGCGGCGTACGTGGCCGCCGTCGCCCGGGTTCGTCTCATCATTCGCCCCATCGTCGGACAGGGCTGTGCCCGGGCCGGCCTGACGCGCCGGAGGGTACGGACACGTAGCCCGGACGGGTGCCCCGCCCCTCCACCCGGGGCCACCGGTGGAGCCCGGCCCGCCCTCTGCCATGATCGGCGCCGTGGGACGTGCGAAGAGACTCGGGACGACGGCCGCGGTGATCGGCCTGACGCTGGCCGGCTACGACTACGTCCTCTCCACCTGCAACGAACTCGGCCTGGACGTCCCCAACGTCGGCTGACGGTCTGATTCCGCGGCAGAAATCCGGGCTTCCGCGCGATGGCGCCCGCTGCGGCGGGGTCTTTCGGGTACGTTGGGCCGCATGTTCGTTGTCACCGTGAACTACACGGCGTCCCCGGCCGAGGTCGACCCGCACCGGGCGGCCCACGGCGAATGGCTGAGCGGTCTCCTCGCGGAGGGCCTGCTGCTGGCCGCGGGCCGCCGGCCCTCCCTCACCGGCGGCGTCTACCTCGTCCCCGCCATGCCCGCCGAGGCGCTCGACCGCCTGCTGGCCGCCGACCCCTACCTGTCCCACGGCGTGGCCGCCCACACCGTCGTGGAGTTCACCCCGATGCTGGTCGCCCCCGGCCTGGAGGGCCTCAAGGCCTCCTGACCGTCGATCCGTGGCGAACCCGCCGCCGACGAGCCTCGGCTGACGGGCATACCTGCGCGCGGGCGCCTGGACGCGCTGCTCGGCGACACCGCCTCGGGCTGACCCGGGGGCTACCCGGCGTTCGGGGCGGTGCCGTGGAGGACGGCGGCGACGGCGCGGGCCGGGTAGTCGGGTTCGAGCGGGCGGCGGCGGAGGACGACGCGGAGCCAGACGGCACCCGCCAGCAGGTCCATGACGAGGGCCGGGTCGACGTCGGCGGGGAGTTCGCCGCGGGCGGCGGCGCGGTCGAAGACGGCCTGTTCGCGGACGAGCCGGTCGGCGAAGAAGTCCGCTGCGGCGTCGGCGAGTTCCGGGGCCCGGGTGGCCGCACCGAGGGCGGCGACGACCACGTCGGAGGCGGGCGGGGCGGTGAGCAGCGAGACCACCTGGCGGACGAGGGCCTCGAGGTCGCCGCGGAGGCTGCCGGTGTCGGGGACGTCGAGTTCGAGGCGGCCGGCGCCGATCAGGGCGGCCCGGACCAGGGCGCCCTTGGTGGGCCAGTGCCGGTACAGGGTGGTCTTGTTGACGCCGGCCCGGAGGGCGACGCCCTCGACGGTGAGCCCGTCGTAGCCCTGGTCGGCGAGCAGGTCCAGCGTGGCGTCGAAGATCTCCCGGGACTTCCGCGCGCCCTGGCTCCGACCGGTGGCCCCTGCGGTGGCCTGCGGGTTCTCCTTCATGGCGCGACGTTAGCACGAATACAACGCAACGTTGCGTTGCATTCGGTGTACCGTGGCCCCCATGGAGCCCGTCGAGCAGGGGCTGCCCGTCGTCCTCGTGCACGGAACGCGCGTCAGCGGCACGATGTGGGCACCCGTCATGGAACGCATCGCGCACCGCCACCCCGCAGCCGCACCCGACCTGCCCGGCCACGGCGGCAGGCGCGGCGAGCCGTTCACCCTGGCCGGGGCCGCCGCGGCGGTCCTCGAGGCCGTCGGCGCGCTCGGCGGGCGGGCGCTGGTCGTCGGCCACTCCCTCGGCGGGTACGCGGCCCTGGAGGCCGCCCGCACCCGGCCGGAGGCCGTCCTCGGCCTGGTGGCCGTGGGCTGCACCGCCCGTCCGCGCGGGCCGCTGCTCGCGGCCTACCGCGGCGCGGGCCGCCTCGCGGCACGGCGCCCGGAGGCTGCGGACCGGTTCAGCCGGTGGGCCTTCCGCCGCGCGCTGCCCGGCGCGGCCGGGGAGGCGATGCTCCGGGGCGGGCTGTCCGGCGAGGTCGTGCCCGAGGTCGTACGGTCCGTCGCCGCGGCCGACCCGGTGGCCGCGCTGCGCTCGTACCCGGGGCCGGTGTGGCTGGTCAACGGCGAGCGCGACCACTTCCGCCGCGACGAGCGGTTGTTCCTCGGCGCCTGCCGTGACGGCCGTCTGCAGATCGTCCCGCGGCGCGGGCACATCGGGGTCCTCGCCGAACCGGCGGTGCTCGCCCGTATCGTGCTGGACGCGGCGGCGGTCGTCACCGCCGTCACGAAGACCCTGGACCAGGAGGCCTGCCGATGAGCACCGCACGGACATGGACCGTCGAGGAGTCCCTGGAGTTCCCGGCGGTGGCACCGGGGACGGTGTACCGACTGCTCGCCGACGTACGGAGGATGAAGGAGTTCAGCCCGGAGGTCGTCGGCGTCTGGCGGCGCGGCCGGACGTTCGTCGGCTTCAACCGGCGGGCGTTCTGGATCTGGTTCACCACCTGCCGCATCACCACCGCCGACCCGGACCGGGAGTTCGCCTTCGACGTCACCACCTTCGGTCTGCCGGTGGCCCGTTGGGGCTACCGCCTCGCGCCCGCCGCGGACGGCGGCACCCTGGTCACCGAGTACTGGATCGACCACCGCCGCGGCGGCCCGGGCGCCCGCACCGCCGAACTCCTCGGACTGGTCTTCACCGGCACACCCGCCGCACAGCGCGCCGACCGCAACCGCGCGAGCATGCGCACCACCCTCCACCGCCTGCGGGAAGCCTGCAGCCGGCCGGCCGCCTCGGGCGGGTGAAGCCGGCGCCGTCAGGGGGTGTTCGACACCGGTTCAGGCTGCCGCGGACGGTTCGGGCCGGAGGACCATGAGCGAGTCCTCCAGGGTCGCCACCATGGCGAAGGGGAACCGGTCGAGCTCGAGACAGAGTGCGACGTCATCGGGATGGGCTCCTTCGCGCACGCCCTCCGCCAGCTCGGCGGCGGCACGGGATTCGCCGGCGCGGCGGAGGAACTCGGCCGCATCCGTCCCGGCCCCGGCGGCCCTCCGGGCGATGTACCGGGCGCACGCCAGATCCTCGTCGGCCTGCCCGTCTTCGCCGGTGACCACGAACGTGACACTGTCGCACCCACGCGTCCGCAGGAGCCGGGCCGTTGCCTCCGCCACCACGAAGCCGGCGCACAGCACCAGCGACGCCTCCTTGACCGCAAGGGCACCGACCGTCCCTGCCGTGGTCTTCTGCACGACGGTCCGTCCGCCGAGGTCGACGGACCGCAGCAGGCCCGGCGAGTTGACGGTGTCGAACCCGGGCGCCGGCGGACCGTCCTTGAGCGCCACCCACTCCGGGTGCCGGGCCTTGAGCGCCAGGGCCTCGTCCAGCGACTCCGCAAGAACGATCTTTTCCGCACCCCGGCCGAAGGCCCAGGCGGCCACCGTGAAAGCACGCATGACGTCGACCACGACCGCCACGGACGGGACTTCGACCAACTCGGCGATGCCGAGGAAACGAGCGTCCATCCGATCATGATCGCGCATGCCCGACCCGATGCACCCGGACAGTGATGCGCATCACTCCGGCGGTCCCGGAATGCAAGACCTCCGGCCGCCGGCGCCGGCGCCGGACGTCGCGGTCCGTGCGGGACTCGCCCGGAACGCGTCCGGCCGGCTGTCGCGCACTGTCGGCGACGACGTCGTTCCGGACGGTGAGAGTGGCCCCGACGCCGTCCAGCGGGCCGATCAAGCAGACCGGTCCGGGCTGTGCCGCAGGGCGGAGCGGCATTCACTGGTGGGGAAGGCACCCGAGCCGACCAGCGGCGAGACGTTTCACCGTCGCCGGCGGTTCACCGGTTCGCCGGTCGCACCCGGCAGGAGGTCGTGCAATGAACCCGCCTTCAATGGATCGCACCCGGACGGAACGCCCCGCTCCGGGCTATGCTGCCGCCGGATCCGCCGTCGTGGAGGGGTGACACCGTGTCGGTTCACGAGCTGCAGCTGCCCGCGGGCTACCGGGGGCGACCGGCCGCGGCCGGGGACGTCGGCGCGATCCACCGCCTGGTCGCGGCCTGCGAGGCGGAGCTGTACGGCCGGGCGGAGACCGACCCGGGCGGGATCGCCGCCGACCTGGCCCGGCCGGGCCTGGAGCCGGCGTCGGACACCGTGCTGGTCCACGACGCGAACGGGTGCCTGGCCGCCAGGGCGTGGGTGAACCGCCGCTCGGAGGTGGACGTCCACCCCGAGCACCGGGGCCGCGGCCTGGGCGCCGCGCTGCTGGACTGGGCCGGGGACCGGGCGCTCCGGGCGGGCGGCGAGCGGATCGTGCAGACCGTGCCCGACGAGGACACCGCGGCCGTCGGCCTGCTGCACTCCCGCGGCTACGAGCCCATGGTGACGGCCTGGCTGCTGGCCTTCGCCATGCCGCAGGAGCCGGACGTGCCCGAGCCCCCGGCGGGCATCACCGTCCGCTCCTTCCGGCCGGGCGACGGGCCTGCCCTGCACGAGCTCACCGAGGACGCCTTCGACGAGTGGCAGGAGCGCCGCAAGCCCTACGAGGAGTGGGCCCGGCACACGGTGGAGCGCCCCAGCTTCGCCCCCGCGATGTCGATGCTGGCCCTCGCCGACGGCCGGCCGGTCGGCGCCGTCCTGGCGTTGGACCTCCCCGACACCGGCGAGGGCTACGTCGAGAGGGTCGCGGTGCACCGCGACCACCGCAACCGGGGCATCGCCCGTCTGCTGCTCCGGCACACCTTCCGCGCCTTCCACCGCGAGGGCCGGCCGGCCTGCACCCTCTGGACGCACTCGAGCACCGGCGCCCTCGACCTCTACCTGAGGGTCGGCATGACCGTCCGGCGCAGCTCCACGGTCTTCAGCAAGCACCTGAAGGCCGATCCGCCCGCCTGACCGGCCGTCCGGGGCCGAACGACGAGGTCGCCCGGTACTCTCTGCACGGACGGCGGCCCCGACGCGGAGGCCGACAGGACTCGTACGGCCCTCCGCCGCGGGCGGCGGAGGAATTCCAGGGGTGGGCGGCGATCGAACTCATGGACACCTACACGCTGTGGCGGGCCATGCCCATGCCGCGGAGCCGCCGTCCCGAACTCAGGGAGTTCCACGGCGACCTGGCGGTCGCCGACCTCTACGCGGGGGCGGCCGGACGGTACGTCGAGCGCGGCATCGCCAAGCCGGCGCCACTCGACGCGCTGGCGCACTTCGACCACCTGATGCTGAGGATCGACCGGGTGATGGAGGGCGCGGACGCCGAACTCCTGGCCGCCGCACGCCCCTACCACGCCTACGCAGCGCTTCAGCGCCGGCTGTACCAGCAGTTCCTGGACGAGGCCGGCACGGCCGGGGCCGGTCCGGCAGGCGCTCCCGCCGCCCGCGGCTGCCGGGACCCGCACACCTTCGCCCACCGCACCCGCGTGCCGACCGAAGCCGTCACCGCCCGGTACTGCGGGCCCGCGGCCGTCCACTACGAGGATCACCGACTGCCGGTCCACGCCGATCTGGTGAAGACCCTCATGGACGGGGAGGAGGACTGGAGCGGAGTGATCGAACCGCCGGCGGACGGGCCCGACCTCTTGGAGGTCTTCCACGCCGGGTCGACGACCATCCACATCTCCGAGGCGTCGGGCGGTTTCCGCGGCATCGAGTACCGCCCCGACCACCGCAGCATGCCGATCACCGGCGAGGGCTCCGCACCGTTCTGACGGGGCGTGCGCGCCCCTGTCGGCACGCCCGTCCGCCCGAAAGTCAGGCCCTGGCCCAGCAGCAGCTGCGCCGCGGCGTCCGCGGCGTCGGTGCGCACCTCGGGGGCGACGGAGCGGGCGCGAGCTGCCACGTCCGGGGCAAGGCTGCGGGCGAGGGCCTCGGCCAGCGAGTTTGCGGTGGGTGTGCCGGGGGCGTGTGCGGTGCCGAGGTCGTGGATGCGGTGCGCCCAGTAGTGCTGGTCGACGTGTTGCGGGACGACGACCTGGGGTGCCCCGGCCAGGGCGGCGGCCGTGGTGGTGCCGGCGCCGCCGTGGTGGACGACGGCGGCGACCCGCCGGAACAGTGCCTGCTGGTCGACCTCGCCGATGGACAGGCAGTCGGGCCGGTCGTCGATCAGTGCCAGGTCGGCCCAGCCGCGGGCCACGATCGCGCGGCGGCCGTGCGCGCGGGCCGCCCGGATCATGCTCGCGCCGAGGTCCTGCGGGGCACGGACACTGCCGAAGCCGAAGCAGACGGGCGGTTCGCCGGCCTGCAGGAAGTCCTCCAGCTCCACGGAGAACGGGCGCTCGTCGGGCAGAATCCAGGCCCCGGTCCGCACGGGCGCCGACTCCGCCGGCCCGGGCCAGGGCGCCAGGACGGGATCGGCGGCCAGCCAGGGCGTGTCGGTGAACAGGTGGGACCGGACGTCGCCGACCGGGTCCAGCCCGGCCGCGGACCGGTGCGCATCCAGTACGGAGCTCCAGGACTCGTTCCAGCGCTCGGCGTCCCTCGCCCAGAGCGCGGAATTGTCGGCCACGCCGACGCCCGGTGTTTCTCCCCGCATCGGATACACCGGCGGCGCATGGTGCGGGGACGGCAGGAAATTGGGGGAATAGCCCGCCATGACGTAGCGGATTCCCCTCTCCTCCGCGACCGTGCGGGCGGCGACGACCAGATATCCGCCGGCCACGATCGCGTCGCAGCCGCGGGCCGCCGCCCGGACCGCCTCGAACTGGGCGGCGACCGTCGCCTCCACCATCCGGTGCCGCTGCTCGGGCGTGGGCGAAGCCGCCGCGGACCGGGCCCTGCCCGTCGGGCGCAGCTCGGGGCCGACGGGGGTGAAGGGCATCCCGAGGCCCTCCACCTGCTCGCGGAAGTCCGGGGGTGCGCACACCCGGACGTCCTGCCCGAGTGCCTTCAGCCGCACCCCAGCGCCACCACCGGCTGGATGTCGCCGCGCGATCCGATGGCCGTCAGCAGAACTCGCACCTGGATTCCTCTCCTCCACGGTCTGCGCCGTTTTCCCTCGACGGTCCGGAATTGTGGACCCCGACCGGAGCCTTGCCGCATGGCCCCCACCCTGCTGTACGTTGAAAACGGGGGAATTCGCGGTTGTGCCGCGCGCAGGCCCGGTCCCGGCCTGATTCGCCTGCGGCGGATCGTGCCGAATCCCGGCCGTCCGCCCACTCTTCCTGGTAAGCCTTCTGATGTGGCGTCGGCTGCGGAAGCCGTACGCCGGCGAGCGGGACGGCCGCGCCGGAGGTCCCGGCGCCGCGACCTCCGGAGGCTGACAGGTGACTTCTCCCGGCGACGACGCGCCGACGGTCCCGGCCGCCCTCGCGGCCCGCGTGGACGCGCTGATCCGCGACGGCGAGGGCCGGATTCTGCTGGTGGACCGGGCGGGCGACGGCAGTTGGGCGCTGCCCGGCGGGATGCTGCAGGACGAGGAGCCCGATGCCGGGCTGGTGCGTCTGGTCGGCGAGGTCCTCGGGCTGCCGGTCGAGGTCGGGCGGCTGCTGGCCGTCGACACGCTCCCGGCCGAGGTGTGGGGGCGTACGGTGCTCTGCTTCGTCCATGCCGCCCACATCGGGGGCGGTGCGGGTGCGGCGGGGATCCCACCGCAGTCCGGTCCCGGCAGCGCTCTCGCGGCCCGCTTCTTCCCGGAGCCGGAGGCGCTGCGGCTCCTCGCCCCTGCGGTCGGGCGGCGGTTGGAGGCCGCGGCGGCGGCCGGGCGCGGTGCGCACACCGCCGTCCTGCACGACGGCACACGGCGGCCGATGGGTCCGCGGGACCACTACGCGCAGCTGCCGTCACCGATGATGGCGGCCACGGTGGTGCTCACCGACACGGCGGGCCGCGTGCTGGTCCTGGAGCCCGGCTACAAGCCGCACTTGGAGCTGCCGGGCGGGATGGTGGAGGCCCACGAGTCCCCGTCGGAGGCGGCCGCCCGGGAGTTGGCGGAGGAGCTGGCGCTGACGGTGCCGGTGGGCCGGCTGCTGGTGGTGGACACGGCCCCGGCGTCGGCGGCCAAGCACGGCCGTGCGCTGACCTGCATGGTGTTCGGGGCGGCCCCGCTGACGCCCGAACAGGCCGAGGGCCTGGTGTTCGCGGACGGGGAGATCAGGGCGGCGCACTGGCTGGAGCGTCCGGAGGCCCTGCGGCGGCTGCGGCCGCGCCTGGCGGCGCGCGTCGATGCGGCCTTCCGCGCGCTCGCCGCCGGCACCGTCGTCCACCTCGAGGCCGGCCGGCCGGCAGGACTCTCCGCGGATGTCCCGGCGCGGGCCCCGGCCGACTGACCTTCGGTATCCGTCGATGCACGGACATCGGCCGGCCGGGGAGCTGCGCCCGGGCGCCTTTGCCGACAGGCCTCAGGACGGCGCGCGGAGCAGCGCGAGGGCGGCGCCGACGGTGTCGGGGAGGGTTTCCCTGACGGGTGCGCCGTAGTGGTGCGCGAGGTGGATCAGGTAGCGGTTGCGCCGCGGGTCGGGACAGTCGGGCGGGCAGCCGAGGACGGTGCGGCCGGTGGTCACGTCGTGCCCGAACTCGACGTTGGTGGTGAAGCCGGGCAGGGTCCGCAGGTCACGCGGGATCCAGAAGAGGACGGCGGTGGCGGCCGCGCGGGCGGCGGTCTCCCAGGCGAACTGGTCGTCGTAGTGGACGGCACGGAAGCCGCCGCGGGTCTCGGGGGTGAGGACGGTCAACGGCTGCGGCCCGTCCCACTGCGCGGCGAGCAGGTCGACGGCCTCGGGCCGCCAGGACGGGACGTCCTCGCTGCGCGGCGTCGGGCCGGCCAGGAAGACGCTCGGCGCGCCGGTGGCGGGGAGTTCCTCGTGGGCCCACACCAGGTCGAGGTTTTCGGACACCGTGCTCCTCTCGTCATCGACCACAGTACCCGGCGGGCGCCGAGGGCCCGACGGCGGCCGCGTGATCAGCCGGCCCGCCGGTGGAGGCCGTCCAGCAGGGCCAGTTCCTCACCGCTGAGGCGCAGCGCCCCGGCGGCCACGTTGGCGGCCAGGTGGTCCGGGTCGCCGGTGCCGGGGATGGCCAGCATGTGCGGCCCCCGGTGCAGCGTCCACGCGAGCCGGATCTGTGCCGTGCTCGCCCCGTGGGCGCGGGCGACCGCGGCCAACTCCTCGGCGGCGGCGCTGCCGTCGGTGCCCGCGGTGCGGCCCGGTCCGGCGATCGAGTAGAACGGCACGAAGGCGATGCCCTGTTCGCCGCAGGTGCGGACGAAGGTGTCGCACTCGGGCCGCACGCCGAGGCCGTACATGTTCTGCACGCAGACGACGGGGGCGACGGCCAGGGCCTCGGCGAGGTGGTGCGGGTGAATGTTGGACAGGCCGAGGTGGCGGATCAGCCCGGCACGTTGCAGGTCGGCCAGTGCGGCGAAGCGCTCGGCGATCGGGTCGGCGCCGACGATGCGCAGGTTCACCACGTCGAGGTGGTCACGGCCCAGTTGGCGCAGGTTCTCCTCGACCTGGCCGCGCAGCTGCTCGGGGGCGGCGTGCGGCAGCCACTCCCCCGACGGGCCGCGGCCCGGGCCGACCTTGGTGGTGATCACGAGGTCCTCGGGGTACGGCCGGAGGGCCCGGTTGATCAGCTCGTTGGCGGAGCGCAGCCGGGAGAAGTAGAACGCGGCGGTGTCGAGGTGGTTCACGCCGAGTTCGACGGCGCGGCGCAGTACGCCGATCGCCCGGTCGGGGTCGCGCGGGGCGGCGTCGGGGTCGAAGGCGGCGCCCTCCTGGGGCAGGCGCATGGTGCCGAAGCCGATCCGGTTGATGCGGAGGTCGCCGAGGGTCCAGGTGCCCGAGGCGGCTGCGGTGGTCGTTCCGGTGCTGCCGGTGGTCGCTGTGGTCATGCCGGAAGGATCTCCGGGCGCTAGTCTGGAGGCCATTGATTCGGGCTCAGCCGAATCCTGGGGGTGGTGATGCCGGCGGAGCTGGCGTTCTCGGCGGGCGATCTGGCGCGGCTGCGGTTCGTGGTGTCGCCGATGTGGCAGGTGGGCGGGAGTTTCCGGCTGCTCGCCTCGAATGCTGCCGATCCGGTGCACCGGCGCTGGCTCGAACAGGTCGCGCCGCGGGTGACCGCGGCCGGGCTGGACCGCGGTTGGCTCGCCGAACTGGTGCCGCCCTCGGGCTACGTCCCGGACTTCCTCAACCCGGCGCCCGCCGGCCCGGCTCCCGCTCTCGTGGAGGAACTGGCGGCGATCACCGCCGCGTCCGCCGAGCGGGTGCGCCGCGACCTCGACCACCTGCGGCACCACCGGGGCGGCCCGGGGCCGCGGCTGCGCGCCCTGTACGAGGACCCGCAGGCCCACTTGCCGCGGGTGGCGGAGGAGATCGCGGCGTACTGGGACGTCGCGCTGGCGCCCTACTGGGCACGCATCCGGGCGGTGCTCGACGCCGACGTCTTCCACCGCACCCGGCAGGCCGCCGAGCACGGCACCGGGCACCTGCTCAACGAGCTGCATCCGCTGGTCAGTTGGGACGACCGGGTGCTGCGGGTGGTGCGCCGGCCGCGGACCCTGCACCGGGACGGCTCCGGCGCAGGGCTGTTGTTGATCCCCGCCGCGTTCAAGGGTCCGGGGCTGTCCACCCGCCTCTCACCGCCGGACCCGCCGCAACTCGCCTACCGGGCCCTCGGCGTGGGCACCCTGTGGGAACGGCGCCCGGCTGCCGGGAGCGCCGCCCTGGCGGCGGTGCTCGGCCGGTCGCGCGCACTGCTGCTGGCCGAACTCGAGCACCCGGCCTCGACCACGGACCTGGCCCGGCGCACCGGTGTCTCCCCGGCCGGTGTCTCCCAGCACCTCACCGCTCTCCGCGGGGCCGGCTTCGTCACGGCGCACCGGGCCGGCCGTTCGGTGCTGTACGCCCGTACCGCCGTGGCCGAGGCCGTGCTGGCCGCCGCCGGGCGGACCGGAGCGTGTGCGGGCCCGCAGGCGTGACGGGTGCGGCGCGGGGCCCCTGATGCGGGGGCCCCGCGCCGGCGGTCAGGCCGTGGCGCCGACGTACAGGGCGATCGCGTCGCCCGCTCCGACGGTGGCGGTGAAGGTGCCGCTCGAGTTGACCGTGTAGGTGGTGCCGGTGCACCCGCCGCCGCTGGTCGGGTCGGCGTGCTGGACGTCGCAGTAGGTGCCGGCGGGCAGCGCGGTCTGGAAGGTGCGGGTGAGCGCCGTGGATTCGCGGTTGATGGCGACGTAGCCCTTGCTGCCGCGGCCGAAGGCGATGGCGTTGTTGCCGTTGGACCACCAGTTGGTCACGGACGTCCCGGTGACCGCGTTGCGGAAGCCCACCATGTTGGCGATCTGCCGCCACTTGTGCTGGCACTTCCAGCCGTCGGAGAAGCAGGCGTTGACGGTGCCGCCGTTCGGCGGGCCGGCGTCGATGTCCGAGAACTCGTAGCCGGAGTAGACGTTGGGCGAACCGTAGGGCCAGGCCAGCATGTAGACGTTGGCCAGGGTGTAGGTGGAGCCGTACTTGTAGTTGAGGGTGGAGCCGTTCCGCTCGGTGTCCCAGTTGTCGGTGAAGGTACGGGAGTTGGCGCTTGGCAGGTAGCCGGCGCCCCAGGACTCGCCCCAGTTGTTCAGGTAGGCGAGCTTCTCGCTGGTGAAGATCCGCTTGAGGTCGTAGGCGCCCATGAAGGCGTCGACGTCGCCGCTGCCGGTGTACTCGTTCGGCTGGACGGCCTCACCGGCGCCGTAGATGACCTCCTGCGCCCAGTAGATGCCCGGGTTGCTGAGCTTGGCCTTGATGGCCGCCAGGTCGCCGGCGGCCATGTGCTTGGCCGCGTCGATCCGGAAGCCGTCGACCCCCATGGAGATGAGGTTGTTGAGGTACCCCGCGATGGTGGAACGGACGTAGTCGGAGCCGGTGTTCAGATCGGCGAGGCCGGACAGCTCGCAGTTCTGCACATTGGACCGGTCGCCGTAGTTGGTGATCGGGGAGCGGCAGGAGTGGAAGTCCTGGGTCTGGTAGTAGCCCGGGTAGTCGTACTTGGTGTACGCCGTGCCGCCGGTGCCGGTGCCCGACCCGGCGCTCATGTGGTTGATCACCGCGTCGACGACGACCTTGACGCCGGCGGCGTGGCAGGTGCTCACCATGCTCTTGAAGGCGGCGGTGTCGCCGAGACGCCCGGCGATCTTGTAGCTGACGGGCTGGTAGGACGTCCACCAGGTGGCGCCCTGGATGTGCTCCTGGGGCGGGGAGACCTCGACGTAGCCGTAGCCCTTGGGGCCCAGGGTGGCGGTGCACTCCTTGGCGACCGAGGCGTACCGCCACTCGAAGAGGGTGGCGGTCACCGTCCTGGTGCCGGGCGGGGTGGCCTGGGCGCTGGGGGTCAGGGCGAGGCCTGCCGTCACCGTGAGGCCGAGGGCCGCGGTGGCGGCGGTGGCCGCGCCGGCCAGCCGCGACCGGCGGTGTCTGCGCCGCGGCGCGCGGGCGGTGTGGTCCATGCTGTCTCCTTGGGGTGGGGCAGCCGTCGGACCGGTGGGGTGGGCCTCGGGCTGGTCGGAGAGACATGACTGCAAGGCCGGTCATGACCTTGCGGCAAAGTCAATGAAACTTGCTGGAAACTTTCTGCCCGCAACCTAGGCGCCTGACGAGGCGTCGTCAAGACTCGGCGCACATGCCTCGGTCCGACGGGTCGGCGCAGCCCGCTCGAACACCCTTGGGCGGAAGCGTCGGAGACGGCACGTCGGAACGACGGCCCGCCGCTCTCCGCTGCGCAGCACGGAACCGGGCCCGCACCCGCGTGCGCGCTGCCGGCGGCGGGGACGGTCTGCGTCTCCGCCGCACGGGCAACTGCGCCCGGGGGCGGGCCCGGTGGGCCGGATCTGCCGCTACTCGTCGAAGACCAGGTCCTCGATGGGGTAGGTCATGCGGACGGTGCCGTTGACGACATCGACCACGAAGTCGAGACCGGTGGTGGGGTGGCCGGTGGACAGGATGAAGTACTCGTCCGCCTCACGGGCGAGGTAGCCCTCGAGGCCGTCGAGGCTCGGGTCGGCGGAGCTCAGGCGCAGGTAGTCGACCACTCGGCGGAAGAGCTTGGGCACGATCACCACGTCGTCGGTCAGCGACGACATTCCGGTGACGGTGGCACCCGACATCGTCAGGTCCTTGGGCCAGAGGCCCGCGCCTGCCGCCTGCGCGGTGCGCACGGCGGCGGTGAACTCGTCGCGCAGGTCCGGGAACAGGTTGGTGTAGTAGCTCGAATTGCCAACTTTCCTTCATTCAAACACTCGTGGGATTCGCCCGCGCACTCGTGAGCCGTCGCCATTTCGACCCGGGCGGTTCTGCCCACGGCCTGGCGGCATGCCCCGTCGGCATACCCCGCTGGTACGCCCCGTCGGTATGCGGAGTCGGCCCGCCGTGTGGTGCCACGAACGGGTGGTGTTCGGCGGGAAGCCCGGACAGGCCCCGGCCGGGTCCCGAGGATGTGCCCATGACGACGACCGTGAACGACGGACAGCCGTGGCGTGCACAGTGGCAGGCGACTGCCGGGGAGGACCGGGCCCAGGAGTTCTCCGACCTGCTGCGCATCCCGGCCGGGAGCGGGCGGAGAGGCCCGGAGGACGTGCAGGGCCGTGCGTTCGCCGCCGCGGAGGCGGCCGAGGCCGCGCGTGACGCCCTCGGCCACGGCTTCGCCCCCTGCACTCCGAAGCAGGCCGCCGCGGTGGCCTCCGCGCTGCTGTCGCAGCTGTCCGCCGGCGCCGCGGCCCTGCAGCACCTCGTGTCGGCGCTCCAGGCCGTGCAACTGCGCGGCGGGGCCGGGCTGCCCGACGGCGGCCCGCTCGGTGAACCGGTGGACTCCGCCCGGGCGATGCACACCCTGGACGCCCTCGGCGAGGCCGTCGGTCGGCTCGTGGAGCGGGAGGGGGTCCGGGCCGTCCGGCAGATCCAGGCGATCCCGCCCACGCCCGGCCTCCCGGCCGAACCGCACGACGCCCTCGCCCGGCCGGCCGCCTCGGCGGTGAAGGGGTCCGGCTGATCGAACGCCCGCACGAGGAAGGTGCGGAGAACGAGTACGCGGACGAGGGCGGGTACGGGCTGTCGGCGCGCCGTCAGCGGAGGTCGGTCCAGCCGGCGTCTGACGTGCGGGCGTCTGACGCACGCGGGCGCCCGTCGGCGGCCGGGTGGGCCGGCGCCGTCAACGCCAGGTGAAGGTGCGGTCGGTGATCGGCGGGAGCAGTACCGGGCCCGGGGCGTCCTCGGGGCCGGCGAGCGAGCCGAGGACGCTGCCGACCGCCGGGTAGAGGTGCAGCGTGGCCGCCTGCTCGAGGTCCAGCCAGAGCACGCGGTTGCGGTCCTCGGCGTCCTGCTCGGTGGCCGCGACGGTCTGCCGGACGTGCGGCGGGACGCGCAGCACATGGACGAGGTGGAGGCGCCGGAAGATCCCCTCCCTGCCGGGCCGGGTGTTGGCCTGGTCCTGGACCCATCGCAGCTGCGGCTGTTCCGGCAACCCGGCGACGTCGAGGCCGAGTTCCTCCCGGAGTTCACGGGCGAGCCCCTCGGGGACGTGCTCCGCGGGGTCGAGCAGCCCTCCGGGCAGGGAGAACTGGTCGCCACCGGGGCGGACGCGGTGGATCAGGCAGACGTCCCGGCCCTCCAGGAGGACGGCACAGGTCCGGACGACCACCGCAGGATTCGCCGCAGCAGCGGGCTGTACGCTCACCCGGCCCTCACCCGCTCACCTTCCGACGGCGCTTTCCCGGGCTGCACCCTCCACGGATGCGGGCCCGGGCCGGTCAGACGCACCAGTCTACGCACCGGGTGCGCCGCCCTCCGGGAGCTGACTGCTCGTGAGAGCGACTCGGGCATCGTGCGGTGCAGCGGCAGCGGGCAGCGCAACGGAGTCCGGCCGGCGGCCGGAGCGGCGGAACTCCTCGGTGTTCTGCCGGGATTTCGGCGGCGATGAGCGTCGGCATGTCGGCCGTGCGTGCTGAAGTGGTGAGCATGGACAATCCACGATTTCTTGCCTGTCTGGCGGCCGATTTCGCGCGGCTCAGGGCCGTCGCCGCGGCCGACCTTTCGGGGGCGGTGCCGAGCTGTCCGGGCTGGACGGTTGCCGACCTGGTCCGCCATGTCGGCGGGGTGTACCTGCACAAGACGGCGGCGATGCGGGAGGGCGTCGAGCCGGAGCAGTGGCCGCCGGAGGAGCTTGCGGAGGAGGAGCCCCTGGCGCTGCTCGACCGCGCCTACGCCGGCCTGACGGCCGAGTTCGGGGCGCGCCGGCCGGAGGACCCGGCCGGCACCTGGTACGCGCCGGACCAGACCGTCGGCTTCTGGATCCGGCGGATGGCGCAGGAGACGGTCGTGCACCGGATCGACGCCGAGCTCGGCACCGGGCAGCCGGTGGCGCCCGTCCCGGCGGACCTGGCGGTGGACGGCGTCGACGAACTGCTCAAGGTGTTCGTGGCGTACAGCGTCGCCGAGTGGGGCGACTACTTCACCGATGCGCTGGCCGGCTCGCCGGGCCGGACGTACCTGCTGCGGACGGAGGGTGCGGCCTGGCTGGCGCGATCCGGCCCGGGGACGTTCACGGTGGCGGACGGTGCGGGCGACGGATCGGCCGATGTGACGGTGAGCGGCCCGCCCGCGGCCCTGCTCCGTTGGGCGTGGAACCGGGAGGACCCCGCCGGGCCGAGCGGTGTGGCGGTCGACGGCGCTCCGGAGGCGGTCGCCGAGCTCCACCGCTGCATCGTCACGGCCACGCAGTAGTACCTGCCCGCGATCCGCCGGGGAGCGGCCTGTCAAGGGACGCACGTGGGTGCGGACTTGGACTGTTGTTGCGGGTCGGAGGGGGTTTGCGGCAGGTGCCGGCACGGCTCTTGACACTGCGCCGCGGCCACTGCCACGGTGTGCTCGAAGCTGCTTCAAATAAGCGATTAACAAGCAGTTTCGAGCACACCTCTCTGGAGCGCGCCGCTCCGAGCACGCTGCCGCCGCGCCCTCCCCCGGGCGCCCGCGGGCAGCCGACCCCCACAACGGTGCATCACCCCACGAAGGAGTACCGTGCCCTCCCCCCTGCACAGTTCACTGGCCGCCGGGCTCGCCGCCGCGGCCCTGGCCCTGGCCACCGCGGCCGCCGCCGCACCCCCGGCCGCCGCCACCCCGCCGTCCGGTGCGACCTACACGGTCACCGTCGGCCGGCCGGTGGCGTACACGCATCCCACCGACACCCCGGCCGCGCCCTACGTCGACAAGGACGGAACCTTCTGGTTCCAGCAGTCGGCGGCGCTGTACGGCGCGAACGACCCCCGCTACTGGGACTTCTTCACCGGTACCGACTTCGACACCGCCACCCGGTCGGCCGCCGTCAGCAACTACGCGAACCCGGCCAACGCGAACGACAGGAACAACGACACCACCTGGCGGTGCAACAACAGCCCGACCGGCCGCGAGGCCACCGCCGCCGCGGGCAGTACGAGCTACGCCCACCGCAACTACTGCGACCTGGCGGGGGTGTGGGTCGACCCGGACACCGGTGACTGGTACGGGCTGGTGCACAACGAGTTCACCCCGCAACCCTTCGGCGACGGGCTGCACTTCGACGCGATCGACTACGCGGTCTCCACCGACCAGGGCCGCACGTGGACCATCAGGGACCACGTCATCACCTCGCCGTACAGCACCGCACGCGGCGACACCGCGGCCTTCCCCAACCAGACGTACTACTACGGCGACGGCGACCAGCGGCTGTTCGTCGACACCGCCTCGGGGTACTTCTACGTGTTCTACGGCTCCCGGGTCGTCGACAAGTCCGGTGGCTGGAAGGCCTTCCACGAGCACGTGGCCCGCGCGCCGATCTCCGCCAAGATGGCGCCCGGCTCCTGGCAGAAGTGGTACGGCGGCGCCTGGACGCAGCCCGGCGTGGGCGGCCGGGAGAGCAACACGGTGCCGGTCGACGGCTCGAGCACAACGGGGTGGACCCCGGTGGCCGGCGAGTACGACCCGGCGAACACCGGCACCGCCGCGCAGCAGATCGCGGCCGGGAAGATGCCCCCGACCTCGCCGCTGTTCGTCATGGACATCACCTGGAACGCCCACCTGGGGCTGTACATCGGCGAGCCGCAGGCCGTCGACCAGAGCGGGAACGCGCCGCAGCAGTTCTACGCCACCGACAACCTCGCCACCCAGAAGTGGTACCCGATCGGCGACACCGGCAGCTACCGCACGGCCTCCTGGTACCGCTGGTTCCTGGACGGAGCCAACCGGACCGGCTCCGCGATCGTCGGGAGGACCTTCCGCTCGTACTGCTCCTTCGGCTGCTCCGGCGGGGCGTCCGGCGAGTACGTCGACGTGACGATCGGCTCCTCCGCGCCGGCCGCTCCCCCGGTGGACCTCACCAAGGCCCACCGGATCGCGAACGGCAACGGCCGGGTGCTCGCCCAGGTGGCGGGCGGTTCCGCCACCACCTCGCTCGCGGCGGCCGGCGGCTCCGCCCTGGAGTCCTGGGTGTTCGCGGCCAACGGCGACGGCTCGTACCGGATCGCCAACTCCTCCACCGGCCACCTGCTCGGCGTCGCCCCGGCCACCGCCGGCCGTGCCTGGGGCGCCCTGCCCACCGCGACCGCCGCACCGGCGGGCGGCCCGACCGTCGGGCAGCAGTGGTTCGTCGTCCCCGGTGCCGACGCCTCCGGGGCCGCCACCGGCGGGTTCAAGCTGGTCAACCGGTACAGCGGCCTGGTGCTCGGCCTGTCCTCGACGGCAGGCCGGCTCGCCGAGACGACCCCCGCCCGCAGCTGGACGGACGCCACCGGCACCGCCGTCGGCGGCGGGCGCAGTGCGGCCGAACAGACCCTGACCCTCACCGCGACCGGTTCGGCTCCGGAGACCGTCACGGTCACCAACCCGGGCGACCAGTCCACCAAGGTGGGCACCGCTGTCTCGCTGCAGCTCTCCGGCAGCGACTCGGCCGGCAAGTCCCTGACCTACTCGGCGACGGGGCTGCCCGCCGGACTCTCCGTCAGCGCCTCGGGCCTGGTGTCCGGGACACCCACCGCCACCGGGTCGTCGACCGTGACCGTCACCGCCTCCTCCGGCACCGCCACCGGCTCCACCGTCTTCACCTGGGCGGTGAACCCGGCGCTCACCGGCACCCACACGCTGACCGCCTCCGGCAAGGCGCTGGACGATCCGAACCACTCCACGTCGCCCGGCACCCAGCTGATCACCTGGACCGCCAACGGCGGCCCCAACCAGAGCTGGGTCTTCACCCCGCAGGCCGACGGCAGCTACCAGGTCGCCAACGGCGAGTCGGGCCTGTGCATGGACGTCAGCGGCGGTTCCACGGCGGCCGGCGCCCAGGTCATCCAGTGGACCTGCACCGGCGGCAGCAACCAGCGCTGGCTGGTCACCGCCACCACCGGCGGGTACCGGGTGGTCTCGCAGAAGAGCGGGCTCCTGCTGACCACCGCCTCCACCGCCAACGGCGCCCCGGTCACCCAGCAGCCCGACACCGGCTCCGTCCTCCAGCGCTGGACGGTCGGCTGACGGCCGGCATCACCCTGCGCCGGGCCCCGCGGGAACCCGTCCGCGGGGCCCGGCGCTGCCCGCTGCAGGCGCGGTCAGGTGCCACCGAGGACGGTCAGGACGGTACGGCGGGGCAGGGTGCGGGCGGCGGCGGTGAAGAGCCGGTTCGCAGCACCGGGGACGACCGTGGGCCGGTTGCGCCGCCGCAGCGCGTCCAGCGCGGCGGCGACCACCTGCTCCGGCGTCCTGACGAGCACGGCGGGGGTGTCGTGGTGCGGCTGCGACTCGGTGGCGGTGGGGCCGGGGCACAGGCCCATCACACGGACGCCGCGGCCCTCGTGCTCGGCCCACAGCGCCTCCGACAGGGAGGCCACGAAGGCCTTGGTGGCGCTGTGGACGGCGAGCCCGGGGGCGGGTGCGAAGGCGAGCGTGGAGGCGACGTTCAGCAGGGCGTCACCGGACCGGGCCCGGGCGAGGAAGGCGTGCGCGAGGGCCAGCAGGGCGTCGCAGTTCAGCCGTACGGTCTCCAGTGCCCGGGCGAGCGGGACTTCGGCGAAGCGGCCCTCGACCGCGGTGCCCGCGTTGTTGACGAGCAGGTGGACCCGCTGGTGGGCCAGCACCTCTGCGACCTGCTGCCGGCCCGACTCGGTGGCGAGGTCCGCCGCGAGACGGCTGTGGCCGGGCCCGAGTTCGGCGAGGAGCGAGCGGAGCCGGTCCTCGCGGCGGGCGACGGCGATCACCCGGTGGCCGTCCGCGGCCAGCCGGCGGGCGAACTCCCGGCCGATGCCGCTGCTCGCCCCGGTCACCAGCGCGGTACGCGGCCCGGGACTGTCGGCGGGTTCGGAACCGGGGCCGGGCGCGGGCGTTCGGCGCGGGTTCACGGCGCCGAGGGCCTGGTCGCCGGCTGCGACCGGAACGAGAACGCCTCCATCAGGCGCCGGTGCCGGGTCTTCTGGACGGCGGCGATCCGCCAGGCACCGTCGGCCCCGCGGGCGATTGTGTAGGTGGCCAGCTTGCCCAGCCGCTTCGGGCGGCCCTTGTGCACCTCGCCGCGGGTGACGGCCACGGCGGCGTCGGCGCCGAGGAACCGCAGGTCGACGATCTCGACGGTCAGCGAGGTGCCCTTGAGGAAGCTGTCGAACAGGGCCTGGTGGGCGCGGCCGATCTC
This sequence comes from Kitasatospora sp. NPDC051914, assembly GCF_040680995.1. Lineage (NCBI taxonomy): Bacteria > Bacillati > Actinomycetota > Actinomycetes > Kitasatosporales > Streptomycetaceae > Kitasatospora > Kitasatospora sp. NPDC051914. Next base: position 10,247 of record NZ_JBFAXX010000039.1, on the reverse strand, counting down.
GTCGCCGCCCCGGTAGACGGTGCCCACGAAGGTGACGTCGGTGGCGTCCTCGGTGAAGTGCCGGCCGTACCCGGCGCCGTCGCCGCGGCCCCAGGCCCGGCAACTGCTGTCCAGGAGGGCCCGCACGGCGGCGCGGTCGGCCTCGCGGCCGGGTTCGGTGCTGTGGGTGGTGTCGGCGGTCACTTCTCGGCCTCCGGCGCGGTCGACGGGTCCCAGACGAAGGAGATGCGCTCCATGACGCGCCGGCGCTGGGTGTTGTGGAAGGCGGCGATCCGCCAGCTGCGGTCGCCCTGGCGGACGAGCGTGTAGGACTGGGCCTTGGCGGCGTCGCCGCGGCCCCAGGCGTCGGTCAGCGAGCGGATCGTGTCGCAGACGGCCTGCCGGTCACCGGCGCCGGGCGCGCCCGAGGGAGTCGGGGTGGTGACGGCGATGCGGCGGCGCGGTTCCCTTCGGGCGGACGGTTCGGTCTGCTCGGTGCTCATGAGGTCCCCTCCCATGGTAACTTCACAGGCGAAGTTACTGCGTCGAAGATTTCTCTTCTTTGAGGAAGAGATTATGGAGTGGAGGAGCCCGTGTCAACGCCGGGGATGCGATCGGACGCCAGCGAGGTCTACCGCCGTTACCTGAGTGCGGTGATGCTGCACGGCCATGCGAGCGCGAGGGCCTGCGAGCTCGGCGCCACCGACCTCTACGCCCTCAACATCCTTCACCTGTCCGGGGCGATGACCCCCGGCGAACTCTCCGCCCGCACCGGCCTCACCACCGGGCCGACCACCCGCCTCGTCGACCGCCTGGAGCAGGCCGGGTACGTGCGGCGCGCACCCTCACCCGACGACCGCCGCAAGGTCATCGTCGAACCGGTCGGCCGCCCCGCCGACCTCGACCGGGTGATGGCTCCCGCCCGGCAGCGGATCGGCGACATCCTCGGCGGCTACTCCCCCGACCAACTCGACGTCCTCTTCGACTACTTCGCCCGGGCCTCCCGCGCCTACCAGGAAGCCGCCGAGGAACTCCGCACCGAGGCCCCGGACAACTGACCGGGCCGGCCTGCAAGAAGGCACAGGGTGCACCACCGAGGGGCGCGTGGGGGCGCCTCCCCCGCACCCCTCGGGGCAACCCGCGTCAGGGGTTCCAGCGGGTCAGGGCGGCTTCCACGGCGTGGCGGCTGATGCCGGCCGCCCGCAGGTCGCACACCCGGATCGCCCGGAGCCCGGGATCGTAGGCGGACACCGCGGGCCCGCCGGTCAGCAGCGGAGAGCCGGGCAGCGGGTGGGCCAGCAGCCAGGTGCCGCCGAAACAGGCGGACCGCACCTCGACGGCGGCCACCTCCGACCACGGTACGACGAGCCGCAACCGGCCTTTCACGAAAACGAGTTGACCGGCCGAGAACTCGAGCCGCCCGCGGTGCCGGCCGATCCCGACGACCAGCGCCGGCAGCAGGAAGAGGAGCACGAAGGTGCCGGCCAGGCAGACCGGCATGCCGACCGGGTACGCCTCGAAGTAGCTCGGCTCCGCAGGATCCCGCAGGACGTCCCGGTCGGCGATCCCCGGGAGCGAGGCCAGCATCGCCATCATGCCGAGCACGAACACCCCGCCCAGCACCCAGAGCGCACTGCCGTGCAGATCGCCCGTCCGCCCGCCCTCCAGGACGGTCACCGGCCCCGAGGCCGCCGTACCTGCCGGTGCGGACGCCGGGAGGCTCCGCCGCCGTGTCCCGCTCAGTTCCCGGTACGTCTGGAACACCAGCACCGTGGCCAGCACCCCGCAGGCCGCCATCGCCCCGTACCACCAGGCCGGCGGCAGGCCGACCCCGTCGGTCACCACATTCGCCGCCAGCGAGAACAGCGCCGGAGCCACGGCCACCACAACCAGCCGGACCCGGTTCCCCACAGATCCATCCCCCTCCGCGCACCGGTCGCCCGGTCTCACCATGCCCCGCCCGCCCCGGCGGTAGTCACGCCGGCCGCGCTTACGCATTCTGTACACGACAACTGACGGATCGTCGGAAAAGTGCCGAGTACCTGAATCCGGCTCCGGACACGCCCTAGGATGCGGGCATGACCGGACATCGGGCACCGTCCGCCCGCAGAAGCGGCCACCGCGGCCGCCGCTGGCTGTGCTGTGCCCGTCCGTGTCGCCCGTCCTGCTGTTGACCCTGCCGGTGCGCCCGCCGCACGGCTGCGGGCGGACGCCGATCCGCCCTGCAGGGTCGGCCCGGTGCGCCCTCCTCGGAACGGATGGCAATCCCATGGCCGAACACGCCTACGACACCCAGCCGGCCACCGCGGTCTTCAACCGCCAGGGCTACCTCTTCGGTGCCGTGGTGACGCACCCGGTGACCGTGGTCTGAACCCGCCCGGCCCGCCCCGCCGAATCCGAGCCGGGCGGGGTCGAGCCGGGCGGACCGCATCCCCACCGTCAACGACTTCATGACGGTGCAACAGGCGGAAATCCGCACGGGCCGTGCGTGGCCCCCTGCAACGGCGTCGTGAAATCCCCGTGTTGCGCCCGGCGGATCCGTAGGTGACGGAGACGGTGTCGCACAGGGCGGCGACCAGGGCCGGCCCGCGGCCGTCGAGGGCGGTGCCCGGTTCGGCGAAGCGCGGCTGGGGCAGCAGGCGGCTGGTGTCGCTGACGTCGACGTCCAGGCCGTCGGGGCCGTTGGCGAGGTGGAGGCTGCCGGGGCCGTGGGTGTGGTGGACGGAGTTGGTGACGAGTTCGCTGATGACCAGCAGGGCGTCCTCGCGCAGCGGCAGCGGCAGGTGGGCGCGGGTCAGGAAGGCGCGGGCGCAGGCGCGGACCTCGGCGACGCACTGCACCGTGTCGGTGAACGACACGCATTCGAGGGTCTGCGCGGGCGCGACGTGCGGCGCGGGCGGCGCCGGCGGTGGGAGGAGGGCGGTGTTCATGGCCGGTGGTCCTTGAATCGCTCGGGCCCGGCGCGGCGCGCAGGGCCGAGGGCGTACGGAGAGGGGGTGGCCGAGGCGGTCGTGGCCGAGGTGGCCACGGCGCCGCCGCCGAGCATCACACAGGTGGCCGCAGCGGCCGGCGAGCGCTTCGTGCGGGTCGTGGTCATCGCTCCGCACCTCCTTCCTGATCGTCCGCCACCGCTTATCGACGGCCCGTCGGGTCGTCCGACTCGTGGTGCGGCGGGTGTTCCATGACCCTGATTCGGACACGAACCCCTGCCGGACGGGTCGGCCCGGCCGCGGATTTCGCTTGAATCTTCGACACTCGGACGGCCTGTGTTCCGGGCCTCCGGCCCACCGCACGCGGCTGTGGGCCACCCCTCAGGGGTGGCCCGTCCGGCTCCGGCTCCAGGGCGGTCCGGGAGGTGCCGGGTGGTCAGGAGGCCGGCATGAGAACGGTGTCGACGATGTGGACGGTTGCGTTGGCGGTCTGCACGTTGCCGCACAGCACCTTGGCGGTGCCGTTGACCGTGAAGTCCTCGCCGCCGCCGGTGACCGTGACGGTGCCGCCCTCCAGGGTCTTGTGCTCGCCGGCCAGGGCCGAGGGCGCCAGGCGCTCGGGGACGACGTGGTAGGTGAGGATCTCGGTCAGCTTGTTCTTGTCGGCGAGGACGGCGTCCAGGTCGGCCTTCGGGATCTTCGCGAAGGCGTCGTTGGTGGGCGCGAACACGGTGATGTTCCGGGCCGAGTTGAGCGTGTCGACCAGCCCCGCCTTGGTCACCGCCGTCACCAGCGTGGACAGCATCGGGTTGTTGGAAGCGGCGGTGGCCACCGGGACCTCGGCCATCCCGGCGAAGGAGCCGGCGCCGTCCGCCGGGACGGCCGAGCAGGCGGCGCCGAACGGGCCACCGGCCGGCATCGCCGAGGCCGCACCCGGCGACGATGCGGCGGCGGACGAGGACGGCGCCATCGCTGCGCCGCCCGAGGCGCTGCCGGCGTTGCTCGAACTGCCGCTGCTGCCGCACGCGCTCGCCCCGAGGGCGAGGGCTCCGGCGGCGAGCAGGACGGCGAACGACTTGGTGCGGGTCGTACGGGACATCAGATGCTCCTCGAGGACTCGGGGTTCACGTGGTCGCACGCGGCCGACCCCGGGCCGACCCGACGGTCGGGGCCGGCCAGGGCGGCGAGCGCCGCTCACGTCCCCCATTCGGAGTCCGCGGCCGACCGGATGGGTCGGCAGCACCACGAACACGGCCGCCGGCGGATCACCCGCGGCCGGCGGCTACCCTGACCGCATGGACCACCCCCTGCTCCGCGAGGTCTTCCCGGACCTCGTCACCGAACTCGCCGCCCTCCTGGAGGAGGAGGGGGAACGTGCGCTGGCCGTGGCGGTGCAGGACGTCCGGCTGGTGGCGGAGTGCGGGTGCGGCGACGACTTCTGCCAGAGCCTGCGCACGGCGGACCACCCGGCAGGACAGCCCTACGGCCCGGGCCACCGGTGCATCCCGCTGCTCCCCGAGCAGGGCATGCTCGTCCTGGACGTCGTCGACGACCGGATCATGTACGTGGAGATCCTCGACCGCCCACCCGTGCAACGCCGGGCCACGCAGCCCTGACACGCAGTCGGCCGACCCGGCCGGAGGCGAGTGCCGGCGGCCCTAGGTGTTCCGTCCGGCGGATCTTGCCCTAGCGGCGCCGCGGCAGTGTGCGGAGCAGCAGGGTGAGCAGGCCGGCGGACAGGACCGCGCCCGTCAGTCGGCAGAGTGCCGCCACGGGCTGCACGAACTCCTCGGGCACGGCGAGGAGGAGGGGCCATGCCACCAGGCCGGCCAGCTGGGTCGGTGCGGACAGCACCCGGGCCGCCTGTTCGGCTGCGGGCACGGTCGGCGCCAGGGCGATCGCGGCGACGGACAGCGCCACGTAGGCGCGTCCCCACCAGGAGGACAGGGCCACGACGGGGAGGCGGCACACGGCTGCTGCGCAGGTCACGCGCGTCATTCTGGCAGTGCGGCCGGCAGCGGCCGTGTCCGGGGGCGGCGATCGGCGGGTCAGGCGTCGGGGCCCTGGGCGCGCAGGCGGCGGACGTGTTCGAGGGATTCGCGGAGTTCGGTGAGCCAGCTGTCGGAGTGGCGCTGCACCAGGCGGACGCACCAGGCCAGCGCGTCGCTGCGGCTGCGTGCCACGCCGGCTTCGACGAGGGTGTCGAGCACCTGTCGTTCGGGCTGGCGCAGGCGGGTCATGACGGGGGCGGAGACGGTGGTGAACAGTCCGCGGACGCCGTCGCACTCGGCGCCCCAGGACACCTTGCGGCCGTAGCGCCGCTCGGCTTCGCGTGCGACGGCCATCCTGGCGTCGCGGGTCCGCTCGCGGAATTCGGCGATGCGGCCTTCGACGGCCGCCTCGCGTTCGGTGTCGGAGACGTCGGCGGCCAGGTCGGGCGCGGGGATGCGGCCGACCACGGTGATCTCCTCGCGGTCCACCGCGATCTCGACCAGTTCGGTGTACAGGCCCTCGGGGAGGCGGCCGGTGAACCACCCGCGGAGGACCTCCTGCTCTGACGTAATCATGTAATCATCATTACTCTGCAGGCGACCCGGATCAAGGCCCCGGGCCGGATCCGCCGGTGGCGGCCAGCAGCAGGAGGGCGATGTCGTCCCGGTGCTGCCCGGTGGGCCAGCGGTGGTGCACCAGGCCGTCGATGATCCCGTCGAGCGAGGCGGCCCCGGTCTGCGCGAGGTGGTCGGCCAGGTCGGCGGCGGCCCGGGCCGGGTCGGTGCCGGGGGCTTCCACCAGGCCGTCCGTGTAGAGGGCGAGGACGGTGCCCGGCGGCAGGGGCAGGGTGGTCAGCGGGTAGGCGGACCCGGGCTGGACGCCCAGCAGCGGCCCCGGTTCGACGTCCAGGACGTGGGCGCGGCGGCCCGGGCGGCGCAGCAGCGGGGGCGGGTGGCCCGCGCTGGCCAGGGTGGCCTGGCGGCGGACGAGGTCCAGGTGGACGTAGAGGCAGGAGACCAGGAGGTCCGGCTCCATGTCGGTCAGCAGCCGGTTGGTGCGGGCGAGCACCTGGTCGGGGGCGGCGCCGGCGCTGACGTACGCGTGGACGGCGGTGCGGACCTGGCCCATCAGGGCGGCGGCGGCGACGTTGTGGCCCTGGACGTCGCCGATGACCGCGGCGGCCGTCCGGCCGTCGAGGCGGATGAGGTCGTAGAAGTCGCCGCCGATGTCCTGGCCGAAGCCCGCGGGCAGGTAGCGGGCGGCGAAGTCGAGCCCGTCGATGCGGGGCAGGGTGCGCGGCAGCAGGGCGGCCTGCAGGCCGTGTGCGAGGTCGTGCTTGGCGTCGTACAGGCGGGCGCGGTCGAGGGCCTGGGCGATCAGTCCGGCGAGGGAGGTGAGGACGGCGCGCTCGTCGGCGGTGAAGGCGTGCGGGCGGCTGTGGGACAGGATGCAGATGCCGACCGCGCGGCCGGAGACGATCAGCGGGAGGTACGCCCAGGCCTGTCTGCCGCTGATCCGGGGCGCCTCCGGGTAGCTCCGGGCGAGCTCCTCCGGGTGGGCGAAGAAGGACGGTGTGCCGAGGGTGAGGGCCCGGCCGGCCGGGGTGAGGTCGGTGTCCAGCGGCAGGCCGTCCAGGCGCTCGACCGTCTCGGCGGGGTAGCCGCGGTGGCCGATGATCTTCAGCCGGCCGGCGTCCGCGGCACACAGGACGAGCCCGTCCGCGCCGAAGGCCGGCATCACCTGGTCCGCCACCATGCCGACCACGTCCCGCACCCCGACGGCCTCGGTCAGCGCCGCCGACAGGTGCATCAGCTGGTGCAGGCGGCTGATCGTGGAGACGTCCGCCGGCAGGTGCGCCTCCCGGTCCGGCGCCTCGGGGTGCGCGGCGTCGGCCGCGGCCCCGTCGGGCCGGGCGGTGGTGCCGGGCGCGATCCGGACGCTGATCCCGCTCGTGTCGGGGAACAGCTGGAAGTCCAGCCAGTGGTCGGGCGGGCGCAGCGCCGTGAAGGCGGTGGGCTCGCGGCTGATGACGGCGGTGCGGTAGGGCGCCTCGAGGACGGGGTCGTCCAGCCAGGGCAGCGCCTGCCAGGGCAGGGCTCCCAGCAGTTCCTCCTCGGTGCGGCCGAGCAGGCGGGCCGCGGTCGCGGTGAGGAAGGTGATCCGCCCGTCCAGGTCGAGGGCGATCGCACCTTCGGGCAGGCGCTCGGCCCAGTCGGCGGCGGCCTGTCCGCGCTGCACCGGCCGCGGGTGCACCAGTTCGTCGGGGAGGACGCGCGGCAGTTCGGGGAAGTCCGGCGGGCTGTCGGCGCGGTCGAGGATGCGGGCGATCCGCCGGGCGCTCGCGGTGATCCGGCTGCGTTCGCGGCGCGAGGCGGACGGCGGGTGTCCGGCGGGCCACATCAGCTGCAGGCCGCCCCAGCAGCGGTCGGCGCCGAGGATCGGGGTCGCGGCCAGCGCGAACCGGTACGGCAGGGCGGCGGCCACCCGCGGATAGGCGCGGGCCATGTCCTCCTGGTCGCCGATCCGGACCAGCCGCTCCTCGCGCACCGCGTCGGTGACCGGCGTGGGCGCGCTCAGCGGCAGCCGCTGCCACGGCGCGACGAAGTCGAGCGGCACGCCCCACATCGACACCAGGTGCACCAGCGGCTCGTCCGCCTCGAGCAGGAACAGCCCGACCACCGAGGCCCCGGTCCGGCGCACGGTGCCGGCCAGCACCTCGTCGAGCGCCGCGTCCGGCCCCGGCCCGCCGGCGAACGGCGGGGGCGGGACGCCCGGCACCTCACCGGCCTCGGCCATCCGACGCCCCCTGCACGCGTCCGGGCCGCTCACGCCCGCCGGACGGGCGCAGCACCGGATCGGTGGGCGTGCCGGCCGCGGACGCGCCGCACGGACGGCCCTCCGCCACCGGCCCGACGGGCAGCGGAGCCGCGCACCAGGCACACCGCGCAGCGCCCATACCCGGACCGTACGCCCGCGTCCCGGGGTCGGCCCGCCGGACGCGCCACCGGCCCGGGCCGTCAGTGTCCGGCGAGCTTGACGGCGACGACGGCGAGGCCGATGGCGGCGTCCACGGCGCCGGCCACCAGGGCTGCGGGCAGGCCGCTGCCCATCCGGAGGCCGCTCACGCAGCCCCAGACGAACAGCGCCGCGACGCTGAGCCCCGCCGCGGCGAGCAGTGCGCTGTGCAGGGACATCAGACCGATCCCCGCGGCGGCGATCAGCAGCAGCGGGCCGACCGCGGAGAGCAGCAGCGGGCTGCTGACGAAGAGCATCCTCCTCAGCTCGCGCCCCGAGGCGACCCGGCGGTGCACGATCCGGTAGGCCTGCTGGTCCGCGACGAGCGTGGCGAGCCAGAGGCCGAGCGCCGTCGCCAGGACGGCGACCGCGGCCTTCCAGGTCCCCAGGTGGTCGACGGCGGACAGGCCGACCACCACGGCGACCATCGTGATGGTGGCGTAGATGCGCTCCTTCAGCTGTTCGGTGCGCGTTTCCAGGTCGTTCCCGGGGGCGGTCGCCCCGTCCTCTGCCACGGCCGGCTGCTCCTCCTCGTACGCGGTGCCCGATGGCGACAGTGTCGGCGAGGGAGGCCGCCCCGGCCGGTCGCCGCACCGGGCGGTGCGGCCGTCCCGGATCGGGGCGACGGCCGCGGAGCCGGAAACACCGCGTCCGGCGGCCCCGGGAGCGGGGCCGCCGGACGCGGCGGTGCGGGCGGTGTCGCGGTGTGCGCCGGCTGCGTCAGCCGACGTGGACGCGCGGGCGGCGCGACCGGTCGGGTTCGGCCTCGCGCAGCACCTCGCGGGTGACCGGGGCGACCTCGCCCTGGCCGAACAGGAAGAACCGCAGCAGCTGCGCGAAGGGGTTGCCCTCGGTCCACTCGAAGTACATGTGGGGCTGCCGGCCGGTGGCGTCCCGGATGTGCAGGAGCAGGGCCGCCAGGGCGTTCGGGATGGAGGAGTGCTCCAGGCTGAGGATGCGGTAGCGGTCGTGCAGGACCTCGCCGCGCACCTTCAGCTCGGTCTCGAAGTCGGACGGGTCGCGGACGGTGACCTCCACGAAGACCACGTCGTCCTCCGGCGGGATGCCGTTGTCGGCGCGGATCTGGTTCACCTTGTCGCGGTACTCCGCGAGGTCGCGGCCGCTCGGCTCGTTGGCGACCAGCCGGATCGAGCGGTGCGCGCAGTCGTTGACGAACCGCTCCGCCACCGGGTCGAGGACGACGTCGGTGACCCGCAGTTCGAAGGAGCGGGCCAGCCGGGAGGCGAGCGAGATCAGGATGATGCCGGCGATGAAGCAGGCGCCGATCTTCACGCCGTCCGGGCGTTCGGCGATGTTGAGGCCGGTGGTGTAGAGGAAGACCGCGGCGATCACGGCGAAGGCGGCCGTCCAGCCGCGCTGGCGGGCCCGGCGGGCGGCGATGGTCACCGCGATGGCGGCCGAGCTGATCAGGACGAGCACACCGGTCGCGTAGGCGCCGCCCTGCTTGTCCACGTCGGCGTCGAAGATCCAGGTGACCAGGAAGGCCACCGCGGTGAGCACCAGGACGGTCGGCCGCACGGCGCGCGCCCAGTGCGGTGCCATGCCGTAGCGCGGCAGGTAGCGGGGCAGCAGGTTCAGCATGCCCGCCATGGCGGAGGCACCGGCGAACCACAGGATGGCGATGGTGGAGACGTCGTACACGGTGCCGAAGGCACTGCCCAGGTACTCGTGCGCCAGGAAGGCGAGGGCCCGGCCGTTGGCCTCGCCGCCGGGCTGGAACTGGTCGGCGGGGATGAGCAGCGTGGTGATGAAGCTGGTGGTGATCAGGAAGACGCTCATGATCACGGCGGCGGTGGTCAGCAGCCGGTGGGTGCCGCGGATGCGGCCGGTCGGCCTCTCCTCGGTGTCCCCGGGCGCGCCCTCGATGTGCGGCATGACGGCGACGCCGGTCTCGAAGCCGGACAGGCCGAGCGCCAGCTTCGGGAAGACCACCAGGGACACACCGATCATGGCGATGATGCTGCCGTGGTCCGCGGTGAGCGCGTGGGACCAGTCGGTGATGACGTGCGGGGCGGTGAGCACGTGCCAGAGGCCGACCGCGACCACCACGACGTTCAGCGCCAGGTAGACGCCGACCAGGCCCACGGCCAGGCCTATCGCCTCGCTGAAGCCCTTCAGGAAGACCGCGCCGAGCAGCGCGATCAGGAAGAGGGTGATCAGCACCTGCCGGCCGTGCAGCGCCTCCGCCAGGTGCGGGTTCTCCACCAGGTGCGCAGTGGCGTCGGCCGCCGACAGCGTGATGGTGATCAGGAAGTCGGTCGCCGCGAAGCCCAGCAGGACGAGGACGAAGAGCTTGCCCTGCCAGAAGCT
>NZ_JBFAXX010000038.1:0-85977 GCF_040680995.1 Kitasatospora sp. NPDC051914 | reverse complement strand
CGCGAGCTGCGCTCGCGGATGCCGGAGCTGGCCTGCCTCATCCTCACCTCGTTCGACGACGAGGACGCGCTGCTCGACTCGATCATGGCCGGCGCGGCCGGGTACGTGCTGAAGCAGATCAGCGGCACCGACCTGGTCTCCGCGGTGCGCACGGTCGCCTCCGGACAGTCGATGCTCGACCCGGGTGCCGCCACCCGCCTGATGGCCCGGCTGCGCGGCGACACCGCCGCCCCGCAGCCGTCCGGTCTCCCCCAACTCACCGACGGGGAGCAGGAGATCCTCGCACTGATCGGCGAGGGCCTGACCAACCGCGAGATCGGGGGGCGGCTCTACCTGGCCGAGAAGACCGTCAAGAACCACATCTCGCGGCTGCTGGCCAAGCTCGGCGTCGAACGCCGCGTCCAGGCCGCCGTCATCGCCACCCAGGCCCTGTCCGCCGAGGACCAGACCGCCGGACGGCTCTCCCACTGAGGCACGGTCCCTGCGGGCCCGTCCGACCCGCCCGCAGGGTCTCCGTCCGCGTTCTCGTCCGCTGAGCCCGCCGCCCCCGCGGCACGGCGCGGCCGGCCGCCGCCCGGGGGAGCCGGCCAGTCCGGCTCGGCCCCGCCGTCCGGCGGGCTCGACAGCTCCACCACTCGTGCATGCGGACCGCGGCCGGCCGCCGACCAGTGCCCGCATCGATGCCGAAGGCCGCCCGTACCCGCGTCAGCGCCGAGCGGTCCGATCCAGCCGGGTGGCGGTGAAGGTGACGATCCCTCCCGCCGCGGCTGCGCCGAGCTCGCGCCACGAGAGCGGCCCCGTCCCCAGAACCTCCTGGAGGAGCGGGAGGTACAGCGCACCGACGCCGAGCGCCGCGGAGGCCAGGACGGCCAGCGGGAGGAACGGGTTGGCCCGGGTGACCAGCCGCTCCCGCAGGCCGAGGACCACGCCGAGTTGCGCCGCCAGCAGCGTGAGGAAGAGGACGCTCTGCCACCGGCCACCGCCCGCCTCCGCCCACAGTCCGGCTCCCAGGCTGACCGCCGTCACCAGAACGCCGGTGCGCAGGACTCCCTGCCACAGCCCGGCCCCGAGCACGTGCTCGTCGGGCGGCCTCGGTGGCCGGCGCATGGCCCGCTCGGAGGCCGGTTCGGCGCCGACCGCGACGCCGGTCAGGCCGTGGGTGAGCAGGTTGATCCACAGGATCTGGCCCGCGCGCAGCGGGAGCGCCAGGCCGAACCACGGGCCCAGCAGCATGACGAGGATCTCGGCGGCGCCGCCCGACAGGGCGTAGAGCAGGAAGCGGCGGATGTTGTCGTACACCCGGCGGCCCTCCTGCACCGCGGCGACGACCGTGCCGAGTTCGTCGTCCGCGAGCACCAGGTCGGCGGCCTGCCGGGCGACCTCGGTGCCGCGTCGGCCCATGGCGACACCGATGTCCGCCTGTTGCAGGGCCGGCCCGTCGTTGACGCCGTCCCCGGTCATGGCCGTGACCGCGCCGTGCGCACGCCAGGCCTGGACGATGTCGAGCTTCTGCTGCGGATCGGTGCGTGCGAAGACCCGGACCCGGGTGAGGTCGCCGACCGTCCCCGCGGCGAGCTCGCGGCCGGTGACCACGAGAGCGTCGTCCGTCGTGCCGGATTCCAGCAGGCCGACCCGGCCAGCGACGGCCCGGGCGGTGGCCGGGTGGTCGCCGGTGATCAGCACCGGGACGATCCCGGCACGCCGGCAGGCCTCGATCGTGCGGGCCGCGGCGGGCTTCGGCGGGTCGCTGAGGGCGGCGAGCCCGAGCAGCCGCAGCCCGGTCTCCGCCGTGCCGTCCGCGGCATCGCGGACGTCCGATGCCACGGCGAGCACCCGGTAGCCCTCCGCTGCGAAGCGCGCAGCCGCCTCCCGGGCCCGCTCGACGATCTCCGGGGCGTCGACCAACACGTCCGGGTCGAGAACGGCTTCGGGCGCACCCTTGAGACACACCTCCAGCCGCCCCGCGGCGATCCGGTGGACCGTGCTCATCCGCTTGCGGACGCTGTCGAACGGCTGCTCGTCGATCCGCGGGCTGTCGGCGGCGAGCCGGGCCGGATCGTGCCCCGCCTTGGAAGCCGCGGCCAGCAGTGCCGCCTCGGTCGGATCACCGAGCGCCGTCCACGACCCGACTTCGGACGAAGGGGGCTGGAGCGAGGCGTTGTTGCACAGCGCCGCCGCGCGCAGCAGAGCGCGCACGGCGATCGGCCCGGCAGGGCCGTCGGTGCGCACCTCTCCGGTCGGCCGGTAGCCCGATCCGGTGACGGTCGCCGCCCAGCCGGGACCCCACAGTTTTTCGACCACCATGCGGCCCTCGGTGAGGGTGCCGGTCTTGTCGGTCGCCAGCACCGTCACCGAGCCGAGGGTCTCGACCGCGGGGAGCCTGCGGACGACCGCGTGCCGGGCCGCCATCCGCCGCGCGCCGAGTGCAAGGGCGAGCGTGACCACGGCCGGCAGCGACTCCGGCACGGCGGCGACCGCCAGGCTGATGGCGGTGACCGCCATCGCCTCGAATCCGAGGCCGCGCAGCAGTCCGAGGAGGAACACCACGGCGCACAGCGCGACCGTGACGGCCGCAAGAACCCGGCCGAGGCCGGCCAGCCGGCGCTGCAGCGGGGTGCGTCGGGCTCCCGGGTGCAGCGAGGCGGCGATCCTGCCGAGGGCGCTGTCCGCACCGGTCGCGGTGACGGCGGCGACGGCGCGGCCGCGGAGCACGACCGTGCCGGCGCTGAGGACGGCGGCGTCGGCCGCGTCCTTCTCCACCGGCACGGACTCGCCCGTCAGCATCGACTCGTCCAGCAGCAGCGCCGACGCCTCCACGAGCCGGGCATCGGCCGGAACGATGTCGCCCTCCTCCAGCAGCACGACGTCGCCGGGAACGACCCCGGCCGCCGGGACTTCACGCTCGGCACCGTCCCGCAGCACCCGTGCGACGGGCGCGCAGAGCGCCGACAGCGCCGCAACCGCGTTGTCCGCCCGGATCTCCTGTGTCACCCCGACGGCCGTGTTGACGACCACGACCAGCCCGATCACGATCGCGTCGGCATGGTCGCCCGTCGCCAGCGTGAGAACGGTCGCGGCCAGCAGGACGAGAATCAGCGGGTCGCGCAGCTGCGCGGCCACTCGCGACCACAGCGACGGGCCGGGCGGAGGCGTGACTTCGTTCGGGCCGTGCTCGGTCAGCAGGCGTTCGGCCTGCTCGTGGGTGAGCCCGGCGGCGCGGGTCCTGGTCGCGGTCACGGTTCCTTCTCCGGGCGGGACGGTTCACTGCCGCCCTGGTCGAAGCGGCGCGACGGACGTCTGCTTCCTGCCGACCCCGGAGGGGCGGCGGCAACTCCGAAGCCTGCGGTCCCTCCCATGCTCGGCCGTGTGTACCGCGTACGGCAGGGCCTCCCGGCCCCGGCCCCGAGGCCGTCCGTCCCTCCGGGCCGGGACCGTCGTCGAAGGTGCTCGATCGGTCGGTCCAGGGGCGCGGCCCGGCTGCGGCCGGCCCGCGCGGGACGGAGGACCGGACGACGCCGCTCGCGGTCGGCCACGGACCCGGGGTGCACCCGGCCGGGCGTATCGGGCGGTGTCGGGAACGCGACTGCCGTCATCGGCAGCCGTTCCGTGCAACGGACGGGCCCGGCAGCGGGCGAGGAGGTGCGCGGCATGACGGCAGGCGGCGGCACCCCGGACACGTCGGCGGAGAGCCGGGTGATCGGCACCGACGGCCTGGCGGCCCTGGTGGCCCTCGTCCACCTGGCGGCCGGCTCCGGGCGGGGGGCGCACCGCCGGCAGCCGGGCCGCGGAGCGTGATCACGGTCGGTGGTTCCCGGGCCGGGTCACCCGCCCGGTGCCTGCATCGGCGCGCCGACCGGGTCGGTGGCACCCTGGTCCAGGCGGAAGGGCGGGTACGCGTCGGTCATCAGGGCCGCGTACGCGACGACGCGGAAGACCCAGCGGTTCAGCCCGACGATCAGGTCGAAGATGCCCGCCGGATAGCGGGCGGTGAAGGCCAGCGACACACCGGCGAACAGGGCGAGCAGGCCGATCAGGCCACCGCCGCCCCTGTCTCCCACGCCGCCGAGGAAGAAGCCGAGGACGGCGTAGTGCGGGATCGCCAGCAGCCACCACTTCACCAGCACCAGCCCCCGGGACAGCCGTTCCGGGCGGGCGACGGCGAGTGTGGCGGGGTAGTCGGGCTCCTCCGCGAGGCTGAACGGCGGATAGCGGTCGGTGCCGAGGCCGCCGTAGGAGTAGTACGAGACCCGCCACGTCCAGCGCAGTACCCCGAGGTTGAAGTCGAAGATCCACCGTGGATAGGCACCCGTGAAGAGGACCGCGAAGAACACGACCACCGTCAGCAGGGCGAAGGCCGCCCAGAGGAAGCAGAGGACGATCCAGTGGGGTATCGCCAGCAGCCACTTGACCAGCCAGAGCCAGCGCGAGACCGGTAGGTCCAATCTGGCTTCGAGCCGTACGGGAGTCGTCCGAACGCCGGTCACGGCGATCACCTCCTGGCCGGTTGGCGCGATGCCGGAGGGCCGGTACGGCCGGGCCTCCGACACGCTCTGGACAGCCCCATGGTCGAACGGCCGCGAAGGCCGGCGGCAGGGCCGCCCGGCCCGGGCACCGGGGTCGACCGCCCCTCGGGGAGGTGCGCGGGGCCGGTCGGGCACCGACCGACGGCTCACTCCTGATCCGTCGTGCCCCGGGACCGGTGCGCCGCCGGCAGGTCGGTGAGACGGGCGACCCGGGCGCGGAAGACCCGCCAACGGCGTTCGTTGTCGTGGACGAGTGCGGCCGACTCGCTGAGGAGGTCGGCGGCGCGGGCGATCAGCTCCGCGGCCGAGTAGAACCGCCGCGGGGCGACCGGCTCCTCGGCCAGGTCCGCCCTGAGGGCCACGGGACGGAGATCGACCCGCTCGAGGATGTCGGCGGCCCGCTGCAGCAGCCGTCCGGCCAGGTCGGAGAGGTGGGCCGCTTGCCAGTCGTTGAGGATGATGCGGTGCCGCTCACCGAGGAGGTCCGCGAGGTCTGCGAAGTCGAGCAGCGCCGCTGCGCTGTCCCAGGAGGCCTGCATCACGGTGGCGAGCCAGCCGGCGCCCGCTCGGAGGTCGTCCGCGGTGCGCACGAGATCCCGCTTGAGGTGGGCGAGTTCGACCGGCTCGCCCTGGCCCTCCATGAACAGGACCCCGTTCAGCTGGAGCGCCACCGGCGCGGTGAGGTCGTCGGCACCCTCGAACGGGTTGAGCGGCGAGGCGGGCTCCGGCCGGGCCGCCGACCAGCGGTCGGCCAGGGCGAGCAGTGTCCTTGCGTCGCGTTGCAGCCGGACGGCCTGCTCGCGGGGCGCGGACGCATAGAACTGCTCGTGCTCGCGGTGGAACCGCGCCAGATTCGCCATCGCGTCGAGCAGCGCCGGGGGCGGGGAGCCCGGGCCGGGCCCTGCGGTCTCTTCCACATCCCCCATGGTCGCCTGCCGAAGGCCGGACGGCTTCCCGTCAACTGCCGCAGGCGGTCCCGCCCCGGGCGGGCCGGTGCCGTTCGGACCGGGCCCGAGGGTCGGACGGCCCACGCCACCGCCGCCGTCTCCGGGAAGGCTTGAAGAGACGGAGCACGGAGACTCTCCGGGAGGTGGGCTCGGTGATGTACTGGAACGACGGCGGTTGGGCCTGGATGATGTTCATGCCGCTGCTCTGGATCGCCCTGATCGGCGCGGCCGTCTGGGCCACCGTCCGGCTCACCCATCGTCCGTCCGAGCGGCCCGGCGACGGCACTCGGCAGAGCGAGACACCGCGCGAAATCCTCGACCGCCGCTACGCCTCCGGCGAGATCGGCACCGAGGCCTACACCGAGGCGCTCGGGCACCTCGCCGAGAGGTCGCCGAAGCCATGAAGACCGGCCCGCTCCGCGGGCGGTGGCTGCCCCTCGTGGTGCTCGTCGCCGCCCTGGCCGCGATCGTCGCATCCCTCGTGTGGGTCGCCGGCAGCACCGGCGGCTCCCCCTCGAGGTCCGGCCCCGGCCCGATGACGGGAGCCGTCCCGGCCGGCGCACCGGTGCGCTCGTTCGCGGATGCCGACCGGGCCGTCGAACGCTTCGCCGCCCCGCGGAACCTGCACGTGGGCGAGGTCATGCGGTTCAGCAACGGCTACTACGCCGAACTCCTCGACCCGGCAGGCCGACGCGCCACCGAGGTGCTCGTCGACCCCGGCGGCACCGTCCGGCTCGAGTTCGGTCCGGCCATGATGTGGAACACGGTCTACGGCATGATGCCCGCCCCCGCCCGCGTCGCCACGGTCGGCCCGGAGCAGGCCGTCGGCATCGCCGACCGGTGGCTGGCCGGCCACCGCGCGGGCGAGCACGCCGGCGAGGCGGACGCCTTCCCCGGTTACTACACCATCCACACCCTCGACGGCAGCGGCCGGATCACGGGCATGCTCTCCGTCAACGCCGCCACCGGCCAGGTCTGGTACCACACCTGGCACGGCACCTTCCTCGGAATGCAGGAACACCCCGGGTCCGACTGACGCAGCCGTCGGCCCCGGCCCGGTCCTCCTACACGGCGCGGCGGTAGAACCACACGCCCAGCGGAGCGAAGACGGCCACGATGGCGGCGGCCCAGGCGAGCGCCTGCCAGACCGCACCGGTCGCCGGACCGCCGAGCACCAGGATCCGAACGGCCTCGGCGGTCCGGGAGACCGGTTGGTGGGCGGCGAAGGTCTGGAGCCAGCCCGGCATCGTCCCGACCGGGACGAAGGCCGACGAGGCGAAGACCAGCGGGGCGAGGACCGGGAAGGCGGCGGCCTGGGCCGTCTCCGGATCGCCGACGGCGAGGCCCACCACGGCGAAGACCCACGACATGGCGAAGCCGAACGCCAGGACCAGGAGGATCCCGCCCAGGAAGGCCGGGACGCCGGCGTGGATGCGGAAGCCGATGGCGAAGCCGACGGCGGTCATCAGCGCCACGACGAACACGTTGCGCACCAGATCGGCCGTGGTGCGGCCGACCAGGACGGCGGAGCGCGCCATGGGCAGCGACCGGAACCGCTCCATCAGGCCGGTCTGCATGTCGGTGGCCAGGCCGATCGCCGTGTTCATCGATCCGAAGACGGCCGTCTGCACGAAGATCCCGGGGATCAGGAAGTCGACGTACCGGACGGGCCCCAGCGCCGGTGACACCACGCCGCCGAAGACGTAGCGGAACATCAGGACGAAGACCGAACCGGGCGGCACGTCGAAGTACACGTCCTCCAGCGCGGTCAGCGACCCGAAACGCTTGCTCAGGCCGAGGACTCTGATCGCTGCCTGTCCCATGGGCCGGCCCCTTGCTCCGACGGACACCCGGCCGGACCTCGGCCGGACCCGCAATCAAGTCTCCTCCGCCCCGGCGGTCGGCTCCTGATCAGGCGTGCCCCGAACGACGTGCTGCCCGATCTCCTCGGAGCACCCGGCCCACCCGACAAGGACCGCTCGGCCCTGCCGACGGCGGCGCCTCGGCCTCTACGGTTCCCATAGGGGGAGGAACGACCCGGGTTGGAGGAGCAATGACCGGCTCTCGACAGTCCCGCCCGGTCGTCGTCGGTGTGGACCACAGGGACAGCGCGCAGCCGGCCCTGGTCTGGGCGGCCGACGAAGCCGAGCGTCGCGGGGTGCAGCTGCGGCTGGTGCACGCAACGCCGGCGAACCACCACCGGTCGCACCGCGCCGGAGGCGCTGGGTCCCGGAAGGCCGGGCGCCGGGTGCTCGAGGAGGCCGCCGCCTTCGTCTCGGACGGACACCCCGACCTCGACCTCGCAAGCGTCCTTGCCGAAGGTCCCCCTGCCCAGGTGCTGTGCCACGAGTCGCACGACGCGTGCCTGGTCGTCCTCGGTTCGCGGCGGCTGAATCGTCTGGAGGAGTTCTTCAGCACGAACTCGGTGGCCGTCCCGGTCAGCGCCCAGGCGGCCTGCCCGGTGGTCGTGGTGCTGGGGCCCGGGAGCAGCACCGGGCAGCCGCCGTACCTCGTCGCCGGTGTCGACGGCAGCTCGGCCTCCCGCGCCGCTCTGGGGTACGCCTTCACCGCCGCCGCGGCCCGCGGTGCAGACCTGCGGGTGCTCTGGGTCTGGCAGCCGTCCCTGCTGGAGTCCACGGACGAAGTCGTCGTGCTCCAGAAATGCCGCCGCCTGCTTCACGAAGCGGTGGCCGAGCAGGCGGAGGACTTCCCGGACATCGCGGTGACCCGGCAGGTCGTCCGCGGCCATCCGGTGGAGGAACTGGCCGAGGCCTCCGAGAGCGCGTCGGCGCTCGTCGTCGGACGGCGCGGCCGCGGCGGGTTCACCGGCATGCGGCTCGGCTCCGTCTCCCACGGCCTGCTGCACCGCGCCCACTGCCCGGTCATCACCGTGCCCGCCCCCGACACCGACTGAGCCCCGCTGCCGGCCGATCCGGAGGATGCACCGGCCTGTGCCACCGTCCTGCGCCCGGCGGCGGTGCAGGAGCACTGCCCGGCGGCCTTCACCCGCCCCGGCCGTCCTCGGGCCCTCCCGCCGGTGTGATGGGGCCGATCGGCACCAGCCAGGGCCGGGGTGGCGGGCGAAGAATGGAGAACGACCGAACCGGCCGGAGCAGGGTGGCCGAGGTGAACCGGCGCCGCCGTCCCGGCGCCGCCCGAGCAGTGCGAGGCCGAAGCAGAGGAGGGTGGTGCTCCGTGCAAGCCCTGATCGTCTACGAAAGCATGTACGGCAATACCCGCGAGGTCGCCGAGGCGATCGCCGAGGGTGTCCGTGAAGCCCGTCCGGACGCCTCCGTGGTGTGCCTGCCCGTGGCCGGCGCCGCCCTCGGGCGTACTCGGTCGGCCGACCTCCTGGTGGTCGGCGGTCCCACCCACGTTCACGGGATGTCGAATGCTCTGAGCCGCCGGGTCGCCGTCGCCGTGGAGGCCAAGAAGGAGGGCCGCATCGAGGAGGTGCACGAGGCGGCCACCACCGCGGCCGGCCCCGGCCTGCGCCGATGGTTCCACGAACTGCCGGACGCCGTGCCCGGCACTCCTGCGGCCGCCTTCGACACCCGCATGGACGGCAGGCAGGCGGGCGGCGCAGCCGCCGGCATCGCCGAGCGGCTCGTGCACCACCACTACGACCTCAGGGCCGAGCCCGAGGGCTTCTTCGTCGAGGAGGCCGACGGGCCCCTGCGCAGCGGCGAACTCGCCCGTGCGAAGGCCTGGGGCTCCACACTCCTGTGACCACCCGCCGTACCGTCCGACCTGTTCACCGGAAGCGGGAGACCGGGCGCGGCAACATCCTCTACCACCGCTATGACGGCAACTACGGCCTGATCACACCCGCCGACTGACGGCGACGACCACGCCCGGCGGCCCCGCCGAGGACGTGCTCGCCGTCGCCGGCGGACCTGCGCCGCAGGCAGGCACCCCGGGCGTGCCCTCTATCCATACCCCTAGGGGTATCATCGCGAGCAAGGCCATCCATCGGAGGCCAGTCATGTTCGCGTCCCGCCACCCGGGCGCACCCCGGGAAGCCACCCCGATCGAGGCATACCGCGATGCCCGGGAGAACGGGGCGGTCCTGCTGGACGTCCGCGAGGCGGACGAGTTCGCCGCAGGCCACGCACCCGGCGCTGTGCCGTTCCCACTCGGGCGGCTGGCCACGGACGGGGCCCTGCCGCTCGCCGCGGCGGGGCGGACGGTGCTGGCGATCTGCCGTTCGGGCAACCGCTCGCAGCAGGCCGTCACCGTCCTCGCCGAACGCGGCGTGGCCGCCGTGAACGTCACCGGCGGCATGCGGGCCCGGGCCGAGGCCGGACTGCCGGTCACCACTCCCGGCGGCCGGGCCGGGCGGGTCGTATGACCGCGCTCGTCCTCGCCCTGACCGCCGGTGCCGTCGTCGGTCTGGCGCTCGGCGGCCTGGGCGGAGGGGGCAGCATGCTCGCCGTCCCCGCCCTGATCTACCTGCTCGGCTTCACCCCGGCCCACGCCGGCACCGCCGCCCTGCTGATCGTCGCCGTCACCTCGCTGACCGGCCTGCTCGCGCACGCCCGGGCCGGCCGCGTCCGCTGGCGCACCGGTCTGCTGTTCGCCGCCGCCGGCCTGCCGGTCGCCGCCGCAGCCGGCGCCCTGTCCGCCCGACTGCCCGCCGTCCTGCTCACCGTCGGCTTCGCGTCCCTGGCGGCCCTCGCCGCCTGGCGCATGCTGGCCGCCGGCCGGAGCACCGCTGCGTCCGCCACCGGCCGGGAGGCCCGGGCGGCACGGCCGACGGCGGTCCGGTCCACGACCGCAGGCGCCGGACTGGGTGCCGTCACCGGCCTGCTCGGCGTGGGCGGCGGCTTCCTCGCCGTCCCGGCGCTGGTGTCCGTCCTCGCGTTCACCATGGCGGAGGCCGTCGGCACCAGCCTGCTGGTCATCTCCGCGAACTCCATGGCCGCGCTCGTCCCCCGTCTGGGGGCGACCGGCGGCCTCGACTGGGCGGTCGTCGCCCCGTTCACCGCGGCCGCCGTGCTCGGCGCCTGGGACGGCAAGCGCCTGGCCGACCGCTTCGGCGGCCGCACGCTGCAGAACGCCTTCGCCGTCGCGCTGCTGGCCGTCGCCGCCCTCATGCTCGTCGACGCACTGCGCTGACCGGCCCCCGTGCTCCACCCGGTGCCCCCGCCCGGGTGGCCACCCCGATGTCCCGGAAGGACTCCCCCGCACCATGACCACTCCCGTGACCGTCGACCAGCTGCACCCCCGCCTCGCGGAGTTCACCGTCATCGACGTCCGCTCCCCCGGCGAGTACGCTGCCGGCCACATCCCCGGCGCCCACAACATTCCGCTCGACCGCCTGGACGAAGCCCTGCCCACCCTGCGCGCCGTGGCCGAGGAGGGCGGGATCGCCGTCGTGTGCGCCTCCGGCAACCGCTCCCGGACGGCCTGCGAGCGGCTCGCCGTCGCCGGGATCACCGCCCTCACACTGATCGGCGGCACCTCGGCCTGGGCCGGCGACGGCCACCTGCTCGACAAGGTTCCCGGGGCACGCGCCGTGTGGGCCATGGACCGGCAGGTCCGCCTCGTCGCCGGAAGCCTCGTCGTCGCCGGCGTCCTGGCCGACCTCGTCCTGCCCCGCACCCGCTGGATCTCGGCGGCCGTCGGCGCCGGGCTCGCCTTCTCCGCCGTCACCAACACCTGTGCCATGGGCAACCTGCTCGGCAGGCTCCCCCACAACCGCCCCCGTACGGCCGGCACCTCGCTCGATGCGACCCTGGCCGGCCTCCGCGGCTGACCCCGCCGCGCGTACGCACGCAGCCCGTGCCCGTCCGCCCGGTCGATCAGGGTCGAACGGCCCCAGCGGCGGTCCGGCGACCCGGCCGACGCTGGTGGTACGGGCGCAGGCGCGGCGACCCGCTCGGTGGGTCACGCGCCTCACCCGGCCGGATACGGAGGAGGCGACGGAACGATGACCGATCGGACAGGACAGGCGATCGTCGTCGGAGTGGACGGCTCGGAGCAGTCGCGGCGGGCCTTGCACTGGGCGGTCCGCCAGGCCGCGCTGACCGGCGACACGGTACGGGCGATCATCGCCTGGGAGCCACCGTTCACGGGGTGGGGCTCGGACGTCCCGGCCTCCGGGGAGAAGGCGATGGACGACATCGCGGCAAGAGTGCTGGCGGAGAGCGTCGAGAAGGTCGCCGGCGCCGAGCCTGCGGTCGGGATCAGCACGCATGTCACCCGGGGCACTCCCGCACAGGTGCTGCTGTCGGCGGCCGGCGAGGAGGACGTGGCCCTGCTGGTGGTGGGGAGCCGTGGCATCGGTGGATTCGCCGGGGCCCTGCTCGGCTCGGTGGGACAGCACTGCGCGCAGCACGCGCCGTGCCCCGTCCTCATCGTGCGCGGCCGCTGACCGCGCCCGGCCCTGTCTTCCGGGAGAGGAGACGAATGATGTCCAGGCAGCCGACCGGCACCGGGCCGGCGGATTTCCCGGCGGAACACCGGGGCGACATCGCACGACGGGTGTCGCTGTACAGGCAGCGGCTGGGGCTCAGCCGCGAGGAGGTGGCGGAGCGGGCCGGCATGGCGGTGGAGTACCTGGAGTACCTGGAGTCGTCCGCCGCAGTGCCCGACTCGGCACCACTCACCCGGCTGG
The DNA here is from genome assembly GCF_040680995.1 of Kitasatospora sp. NPDC051914. Classification (NCBI taxonomy): domain Bacteria; kingdom Bacillati; phylum Actinomycetota; class Actinomycetes; order Kitasatosporales; family Streptomycetaceae; genus Kitasatospora; species Kitasatospora sp. NPDC051914. The sequence goes on along the minus strand of NZ_JBFAXX010000038.1, from coordinate 73,888 downwards.
CGGGCGCCCTGGGCACGTCCGTCGACGAACTGCTCGGCGCCGGGACGGAAGTGCCGCCGGGTCGCACGGCAGCCGCCGCGCGTCCGGTCGTCGAGGAGCTCGCGCCGGCGGAGTGCTGGGCGAGGCTCGCCTCCGGCGGAGTCGGCCGGGCGGTGCTGTGCACCGGGGACGGTCCCGTCGCGTTGCCCGTGAACTTCGGGGTGCTGGACGGAACGGTGGTCTACCGCACCTCGGAGGGGAGCAGCGTGTGTCCGCAGGCCGGTGCGCGCCTCGCGTTCGAGGTGGACCGCATCGACGAGGCGCTGAGCTCGGGTTGGAGCGTGCTGGTGAAGGGCACCGCCGTCCGGCTGGAGGAGCCCGAGGTCGTCGGGCACCTGAAGCACCGCGGCCGTCCCGACCCCTGGGTCGGCGAGGGGCGCGACGTCTGGATCCGGATCCGCACGTCGTCGGTCACGGGCCGGAACATCCGTACCGACGGACCCGCCGGCCGTTGAGGCCGGAACCGGTGCCGCCCCTGGACGAGGAGCGGCACCGGGCATAGGCACGGCCGGTCAGCCGCCGGCCCGGTAGGCGTGCGGGCGCTCGAGGTGGACGTCGGTGTCGTCCTCGGCCCAGTCGAGTGTCTGATGGACCGCCACGACTCCGTCGACGGCCCGGCACAGCTGCTCGGCGATCGGGATCAGGCTGCGGCGCGGGAGGCGGCCGGCGACGGTGACGACACCGTCCTGCACGGTCACCTGGACGTCCTCCGGGGCGGTCCAGAGGACCTGCCCGAAGACGTCGTGCACGATCTCCTCGCGGATCGCCGCGTCGTGCCGCAGGAAGACCTGCAGCAGGTCGCGGCGGCTGACGATGCCGACGAGCCGGCCGGCCTCGTCCACCACGGGCAGGCGCTTCACCTTGTGCTTGTCCATCTGCCGGGCGGCTTCCGGCACCGACCAGCTGGGCCTGGCGGTGACCGCCGGCGTGGTCATCAGCCCTCCGGCCGTCTCCGCCTCGGCGCGGGCCCGGTCCTTCGGGGGCAGCCAGCGCCCCGGTGTGCGGCCTTCGGGGTCGGGCAGCACCGCCTCCTTGCGGAGCAGGTCCGCCTCGGAGACCATGCCGATCGGCCGGTCCTGGTCGTCGAGGACCGGGACGGCCGTGATGTCGTTGCGGTGGAACAGGGCCACGACCTCCTTGAACGGCGTGTCCGGCTTCGCCGTCACCACTTCCTGGGTCATGACGTCGTGAACGCTGCGGTGCTGCATGGTCCTTGCTCCTCCCTTGTCGGGCATGCACTCCCACTGTCCGCCGACCGCTCCGGCCGGTGCAGGGCCGATCGGTCCTGACTGCCGGGCCGATCCGCCCCGGACCGGCGACCGGGCCGCGCGGCCCGACCGTCGCGGCCTCAACTGCGCGTCTCCGTCCTGTCGGTGACCGAGACGACGCCGTCGATCGAACGGCACAGCCTGCGGACGATCGGGGCGAGGTGGGGCGGGTCGATCGTGCCGCTGAGTGTGACCCGCCCCTGGTCGACGTCGACGCCCACGGCGGCGGGGTCGATGCCCTCGATCTGGCCGAGCACCTCGTCGGTGATCTCCTGCGAGATGGCCCTGTCGTCCCGGAGGAAGACCTTGACGAGGTCGGCTCTGCTGACCATGCCGACCAGCCGGCCATCGGCGTCCACGACGGGCAGGCGCTTTACTTTGTTCCGCTCCATGTGCCGGGCAGCGGCGACCACGCTCGCGTCGGCGGTGATGCACACGGGTGGGGCGGACATCAGGCCGGCCGCTGTGGCCCGGTCGCCTTCTGGGCGGGAAACGGTGCGCATCTCGTCGGGATCATCCTGTACGGCCTGGGTGTGCATCAGGTCCGCCTCGGACACGATGCCGATCGGGCGGTCCGATCCGTCGACCACCGGCACGGCGCTGATGCGGTGCACCGCCAGGGTGGCGGCGATCTCGCGGAAGCCGGTGCTGGGCGGGACGCGGACCACCTCCCGGGTCATCACGTCGGCCACCTGCCGGTGTCTCACAGCCGGCCTCCGTCCTTACGGGTGGTTTGCTCTTCGCCCCCGGCCGGCTGGATGAGGCGGCCGGTCACGGTCTCCGGGGCGATGCGTATCCACAAGTGCCGGGCACCGCCGGCCCAAGGCGCGGTGGCTGCCAGCCGGTCGAGCCGCCGGGCCTCGGCGGGATCACCGACGCGGTCCGCGCCTCCGCCGATCAGGACGCTCCACCCGGAGCTTGTGGCGTCGTTGATCCGGTCCACTTCAAAGCCGACGTCGGACCCGGCCGCCGTTGCCGCGACTCCGAAGTCGGACGTGCGGTAGGCGATCGCGTGGTCGTCAACGGTGTAGTTGACCGGCAGGACGATCGGGTGGTGGTGGCCCAGCAGGGCGATCCGGCCAACGCCGTGGGTGCCCAGCCGCTCCCAGCACTCCTCCTCGGTGAGCCTGAGCAGTCGGGCGCGCCGGGCCGCCTGCGGGCGCCCGGGGGACGCGTCGGGGCGCCCTTCGACAAGCTCCTCACGGCTCACGCCGAGGACGTGCGCGAGGCGGAACATGGCACCCGGGTCGAAGCCCGGCCCGAAGTCCAGGAGGTAGCCGAGGTAGCGCGGCGACATGCCGGCGCGGGCGGCCGCCTCGTTTTGGGTGAGGCCGAGTCGGCGGCACCGCGCGACGACCCGTCGGGTGATGTTCTCCGGTTCGTCGGTCATGCCGGCCCAAGGGATGGGCGCCATCATGTTCATGTCCATGATCTGCGGTCCTCAGGTGCGGAAGAAGGCGACCTTGAGCGCCCCCGTGCGGGCCGGGTCGGCGAAGACGTCGTAGCCGTCCTGCATCTCGTCGAGACCGAACCGGTGGGTGACGAGCCCGCCCGGGGCCAGGCGGTCGGCCGCCAGCATGTCGAGCAGCAGCGGGGTGCTGCTGGTGTCCACCAGACCGGTGGTGATGGTGACGTTCCTGATCCACAGGTCTTCGAGGTGGAGCGTGGCGCTCTTGCCGTGGACGCCGATGTTCGCCACCCGTCCGCCGGGCCGCACCAGACGGGTGCACAGCTCGAAGGTGTCGGGAAGGCCGACCGCCTCGATCGCCACGTCGGCTCCGCGTCCGTCCCTGCCGAAGCCGTCCTCGGCGGCCCGAGCCACCTCCTCGGGGCTCATGGCGCTGTCGGCACCCGCCCGTTCGGCGGCCTTCCGCCGGCTCTCGGCGAGGTCCACCGCGATGATCCGGGCGGGGCTGTAGAGGCGGGCGGTGGCGATCGTCGCGAGCCCGATCGGGCCGGCGCCGACGATCACCACGGTGTCACCGGGGCCGACCCGGCCGTTGCGCACCCCGACCTCGAACGACGTGGGCAGGATGTCGGCGAGCATCAGCGCCGCCTCGTCAGTGACCCCCGCGGGCAGCTCGTGCAGCGAGTTGTCGGCGAACGGAGTGCGGACGTACTCGGCCTGAGTGCCGTCGACCAAGTGGCCGAGGATCCAGCCGCCTCCGCCGGTGCACTGGCCGTAGGCGGCCTGCCGACAGGAGGCGCAGCGGCCGCAGGCGGAAATGCAGGAGACCAGGACGCGGTCGCCGGCCGCAACGGTGCGCACGCCCGTCCCGGTCTCGACGACCGTCCCGACGGCTTCGTGGCCGAGGATCCGGCCCTCGGCGACCTCGGGGACGTCGCCCTTGAGGATGTGCAGGTCGGTGCCGCAGATGGTCACCGCATCCACGCGCACGACCGCGTCCTCGGGATCGGTGAGGACGGGGTCGGAAACCTCGCCCCACAGACGGCGGCCCGGCCCGTGGTACGTCAGAGCCTTCATGTCCGGTCACTCCCTCGGACGCCCCGGCGCCGTCGCACGCTGCCGGGCTTCCCTTTCAGCGTCGTGCCGCCACGGCCACCGCACCATGGGCCGGACGGCCCGCGGGGCGGGTCGAGCGGCCCCACCACCGCGGCGCGCATGGGCGGTGCCGTGGCTAGCCTGGAGACGGCGCTCCGATGAGGACGGAGAACGGAGAACAACGTGGGCAAGGACCGGGACGAAGGCGCTTCCCCGCTGCCGCAGCTTCACCTGGACGGTCTGCTCGACGAACTCCAGACCCGGCTGGACGCCGCCCGGATCGCCCGCGACCGGGTGCACAGCCTCCTGGAGGCCGTGCTGGACGTCGGCCGGGACCTGGACCTCGCTCAGGCCCTGCGGCACATCGTCGAGGCCGCCGTGACCCTGGTCGACGCCGAGTACGGCGCACTGGGCGTGATCGGCGAGGACCGCACGCTGTCCCAGTTCATTCCGGTGGGGATCAGCGATGAGCAGCGGGAGCGGATCGGCCCGCTGCCGTCCGGGCACGGCCTGCTGGGCGAACTGATCCGCCACCCGGTACCGCTGCGCATCGACGAGATCGCGGACCATCCGTCGTCGGTCGGCTTCCCCGAGCACCATCCACCGATGCACAGTTTCCTCGGAGTGCCGATCCGGGTGCGCAGCAAGGTCTTCGGCAATCTGTACCTGGCGGAGAAGCGCGGCGGCGGCGGCTTCGACGTCGATGACGAGGCGGTGCTCGCCACGCTGGCCGTGGCCGCGGGAGTGGCGATCGACAATGCCCGCCTGTACACGCAGGCCCGGTTGCGGGAGCGGTGGCTCACCGCGGGCGCCGAGGTCACTGGCGGCCTGCTGTCGGGCGAGGCGGAGCAGGCGGTGCTGGACCTGTTGGTCAGCCGCGCGGCCGAGATCGCCGGCGCGGACCTCGCGGTGGTGGCGTTCTGCCTCCCGGAGACGGACGAACTGGAGGTCAGGATCGCGGTGGGCCTGCGCAGCGGCGACCACCAAGGCCTGGTGCTGCCGATCAAGGGCTCCTTCATGGGCGCCGCCGTGCAGTCGGCCGATCTCGTGGTCAGCAGGGACGTCCACAAAGACCCGCGGATCACGGCCGGACCACCGCGGTGGGAGGGTCTCGGACCGGCGATCGCCGTGCCGATCGGCACGACGGAAGGCGGCATCCGCGGCGTGCTGATGCTCGCGCGGGCCGAGGGCGCGCCGTTCTTCGACGCCGACGAGTCGGCGCCGCTGCGGGGCTTCGCGGCCCAGGCGGCGGTGGCGATGGAACTCGCGGAGCGGCGCCGCGACTCGGAGCAGGTCGCTCTGCTCCAGGAGCGCGACCGGATCGCCCGGGACCTGCACGACCTGGCCCTCCAGCGGCTCTTCGCCACCGGGATGACCTTGCAGGGAGCGACCCGGTTCATCGAGCATCCGGAGGCCGCCGACCGCGTGCTGCGGGCCATCGACGACTTGGACGAGACCGCCAAGACCATCCGGTCGACGATCTTCGGCCTGCGGACCAGGCGGTCCGGACCGGCCGGCAAGGGGCTGCGGGCGCGGGTCGTGGAGGTCGTGGAGCGGGCAACCGCGGTCCTTGGGTTTGCCCCGGCACTGCGGATGGCCGGTCTGATCGATGTCACGGTCCCAGCCGGAACAGCGGACGAGGTGCTGGCCGTGCTGCAGGAGGCGCTGTCCAACGCGGCCCGGCACGCCGGTGCCACCTTCGTGGAGGTGACGCTGACCGCTGGCGCCGACCTGGTGCTCACGGTCAGGGACAACGGTGTGGGACTGCCGGAGGGCGGCAGGCGCAGCGGCCTCGCCAATCTGGCCGAGCGGGCGGCCGGGCTGGGTGGCGGGTTCGATGCCCGCACCCGGCCCGAGGGCGGGACGGAGCTGGTCTGGCGGGTGCCGCTGCCGGCCGCCTGAGTTCACGGGCGCTCGTCGTCGTCCTCGTCGATGCTCTCGGTGACGGGGAGCCGCGGTGTCGGGGCGCCTTCGGGGCCGTAGCCAAGCCTGAGGATCATCTGCACGCAGTCGGGTCCGTGGGACGGGTCCCGGGTCGCCCAGCGCGAGTGGGGCCACTCGAGGGCCTGGTGCAGCATCGAGGCGCGGACCTGGTGGAGGGTGGCGACCAGGAGCACGTGCTGCAGGGCCAGCCCTGCGCGTAGCCAGTCGACCGGGCGGTCCTGGTGGGTGGACAGGACGGCGATGCACGGGTGGGCCTCGAAGACGGCGGGCGGCAGGTGGTCGGCCGGGTCGATGGCGGAGAAGTCCCGCACCGGCAGTCGGCCTGCGGCGTCCTGCGGTCCGAGGGCGCTGCGGGGGATGCCCAGTGGCGGGCCGCCGGGTTCCTGGATCCAGGTGCGGCTCTCGCTGCGGCGCCGGATGTCGGTGGTGTTGGTCCGTTCCGCCTCGGCGGTCAGGTGGAGGAGCCGCTGGGTCTCCTCGGGGTCGGGGATCTCGAGCATCGTCTCCTCCGCCCGTGCGGCTGCGACGAGTTCGGCGAGGACGGCAGCCGGCACGGGCGGCCCGGAGAACGGGGTGCGGATGGTGTGCCGGTGCCAGATCGCGTCGTACAGTTCGGCGGTGCTGGGGAGGGTGACGAGGGCCGGCCGGTCGAGCTCGACGGCTGCCAGCAGGTCGGGTTCGGCCGGATCGGGCAGCAGCCGGATCTCGGGGGCCCAGCCCAGGTGGCGGGCCGCGGCGCGGACGTTGAAGACGGCGGCTCCGACCGAGATGTGCAGGGCCTGGCCCCGCGGGTCGGTCTGGGGCAACTGCCGCTCTCCGACGGCGCGCACCTCGAGCGTGGAGGTTTCGGGGCGCAGCCTGAAGTGCCACGGCTGGCTGTTGTGGATGGACGGTGCGGCGACCGCCGCGGCGACCAGTGTCTCCAGCGCGGTGGCGTCGAGGGTGATGGCGGTCATGACGGCTCCTCCGACGGTGTGGTCAGCGGGAGGCCGGCCGGCGGGACGACGCCGGCGGTCAGCAGCCCGGGGACGAGCGGGGTGGCGGGGCTCGTCATGGCGATGCCCCGCCCGTTCGTTCCGTGGTCGGTCCGGTGCGTCATCGTGGGCTCCCGGTCAGCGGGGGCGGATGCCCTCACTTCCACGGTCCGCCCGCGGCGACGGGAGCACATGGGCCGAGCGGCCCGATCCGCCGGGTCGTGCGGCTCAGTGGGGGTGCGACGACCGGTGCTCCGTGTCGACCTGTGCGGCCAGGACGGCGGCCTGGAGGCGTCGCTCGACTCCGAGTTTGGCGAGCAGTCGCGACACGTGGTTCTTGACGGTCTTCTCGGCGAGGTAGAGCTCCTTGCCGATCTCCCGGTTGGTCCTGCCCTCGCCCACCAGGGCCAGGATCTCGCGCTCGCGCGGTGTCAGCTGGTCGAGCAGTGCCTCGGTGTCGGTCTCGTCGTGGTGGCGCAGGTTCTCCATCAGCTTGCGCGTGGTGGCCGGGTCGAGCATCGACCCGCCCGCCGCCACGGTGCGGACGGCACTGACCAGGTCCGCGCTCTTGACCTGCTTGAGAACGTAGCCGGCCGCCCCGGCCATGATCGCGTCCAACAGCGCGTCGTCGTCGTCGAAGGACGTCAGCATCAGGCAGACCAGGTCGGGCATCCGGTCGCGGAGCTCGCGGCAGACGGTGACTCCGTCGCCGTCCGGGAGCCGCACGTCGAGCACGGCCACCCGTGGTTCGAGGGCCGGCACCCGTGCCAGTGCCTGGGCGCAGGTGCCCGCCTCGCCGACGACCTCGATGTCGGGTTCGGCGTCCAGCAGGTCCTTCACCCCGTGCCGCACGATCTCGTGGTCGTCCAGCAGGAACACCCGTACGGGCTGTTCGGTGTCGCCGTCCCGGGTCGGTTCCATAACGGCCTCCCTGCGCGTGTGCTTTGTCTGTTCCCGATTCTGTGCGTCCCCCTGCCGCACCGGCCGGTCGGGCTCATCCGTACGGGACGACGGCGACCGGGACGCGGATGCGGCCGGCGACCGCGCGGGCCACCGGGCCGAGGCCGTGGCCCGAGCGGCCGACGACGAGGAGGTCGCAGTCCTCGCCCGTACGGACGAGTTCCTCGGCCGGGGCGCCCAGGCGGATCTCCGCGACTGCGCGCGGAGGTACGAGGCCGCGTTCGGCCAGGGACTCGGTCAGCCGCTGCAGCACCCGTCGCGTGTGCTCGGTGGCCTCCCGCTCGACGGCGACGATCCGGAGTCCGGCCCCACGGGACTCGGCCCCCTCCCGTGCGAAGTCGAGGACCTGCGGGGCGGGATGGTCGGGATCGACTCCGACGACGACGCGCCTGGTCGGGGTGGCGGGCGCTCCGTCGTGCAGCAGGACGGTGGGGCAGTCGGCCCGGCCTGCCACGGCGGGCCCGACCGCGTCGAGGAACCGGGGGCTGAGGTGCCTCGGCCCCCGGGTGCCGAGTACGACGAGCCCGACCCCGCGGGCGGCGGCGAGCAGTCCGCGGGGCGCCGGCCCGTCCACGACGGCGGTCCGCACGTCCAGGCCCCGGTGGTCGAGGCGCAGGCGGGCCGCCGTCTCGGCGAGCAGACCGAGCGCCCGGCCGCGGACCTCGCCGGCACCCGGGAGACCGGGCGCGGCGCCCATCGGCCGGGGCAGCGGGTGGACGAGGCACAGCGGCACACCGCGGCGCCCGGCCTCGGCCGCGGCCCAGTCGGCGACGGCCGGCGCGGCGGGCGAGCCGTCGATCACCGCCATCACGGGCGCCGCCACGGCGTTCACCCCGCCGGCAGCTCAGGCCGGGACGACGAGCCGGACTTCGGCGTCGACCACACCCGGCACGCTTTTGACCAGGTGTTCCAGCAGCGCGGCCGTCGCCGTGTCGGGGAGCGTTCCGCTCAGCGTGACCCGGCCTTCGTCGGCCCGCACGTTGATCCCGGAGGCATCCGCCGGGCGGAGGGCGGCGACCAGCTGGAACCGGACCTGGCCGGCGAGTTCCTCGTCGTCGCGGAGGTGGATCTTGAGCAGGTCGCCCCGGCTGACGATGCCCACGAGGCAGTCCTCGGCGTCGACGACGGGCAGGCGCTTGAGGTGCATCCGTGCCATGGACCGGCCGGCCTCGGCGATCGGGCTGTCCGGGTGGACGGTCACCGCCGGCGCGGTCATCATGGCGCCCGCGGTCATCCCCTGGTAGGTCTCGGGCTCGCGGTCCTGGGCGGTCAGCAGGTCGGCCTCGGAGACCACGCCGATCACCCGCCCGTCGCCGGTCAGCACCGGTACCGCGCTGACCTGCCACTGCCGCAGGGTCTCGGCGACCTCCCGGAAACCCGCGTCCCGTCCCACCGCGACGACCGCATGGGTCATCACGTCGCCGACCGTGTTCCAGGTGCTGTTCATGGCGTGATCCTTTCGGGGGGCGGCACGGCGGCCTCCTCGTGCAGGGTGCTGCGGGAGACCGGGCCGAGCAGGTCGGTGAAGTGCTGCAGGACGTCGAGGAAGAGGTCGTCCACGGTGATGACACCGACCGGCACGCCGTCCCGCAGGACGGGGAGCCGCCGCACACCGGTGCGGCGGAACGTCCGGTAGGCGGCGTTGAGTTCGTCGTCGGCGTCGACGGTGAGCGGCGGGGCGGACATCAGCCGCGACACGGAGGTGTCCGCGTCCGCGCCGTCGGCCAGGACCCGGACCACGAGGTCGCGGTCGGTGAGGACGCCGAGCAGGGTCTGGCCGTCCGCCACCAGGACGCAGCCGATCGCCCGGTCCGCCATCAGCCGGGCCGCCTCGGCGGCGGTGCTGTCGGGCGGGACGGTCATCGGGGGCGAGATCATGAGGTCCGAGACGCGCATGTGCCGGCCTCCTTCACGGCCATGGTGACCTCGGGCGGCCGGATCAGCGTGTTGTGGACCGTGCAGTGGGACGCCACGGCGAGCAGCCCGGCGGTCCGTTCCTCCGGCAGCCGGGGGGCGAAGACGGACACGTCGGCCGAGGCGATCCGCGCGGGCCGGTCGGTCGCCATGGTGTGGTCGACGGTCACCCGGAGCCCTTCGCGGTCGATGCCGTGCCGGGCCAGGTAGCGGCCCGCGTAGTGGGCGACGCAGCCGGCGAGGGATGCGGTGAACAGTTCGAGCGGTGTCGGCGCCGTGTCGGCCCCGCCGTCCGCCACCGGCTGGTCGACGGTGAGCACGTGGCCGCGGACGGAGACGGCGTACTGGTCGCCGCGCAGGTGGACCGCCTCGGCGTGCCGGGGTCCGTCCCGGTCTTCTGCGGCGGCCGCCTCGCGGAGCAGGGCCGCGGCCACATTCCTGGCCTCGGCACACGTCAGGGCGGCCCGTCCGGCTCCGCCGAGGTCGAGCAGCACCGAGCCGGTGTCGGCGGGGTTCACGCGGACGTGTGCCGAGACCGGTCCGCCGGATGCGACGTCCATCAGGTGGGTCCGAGTGGGCATGACGGTTTCTCCGTGCTCCTCCGGGCCGCCCGCAACGGCGCGGGCTCCTGCTCCCAGGACAGCCCGTCCGGCGCGTGACGGCCAGGGTCGGCCGGTCGCGTCCCGGCGGGACCGTGGGTACCGGCGGGCAGGGCCGTTCGGCCCTCCGCCCCCCTTCCGGTGAAGCTCCCGGCCGGCGAGGTGACCGCTCCCGGCGCCGAACAGGTCTTCCGTGGGCCGGCTTCTCCGACACGCTCGTGCTCCGGAAGGAGGCCGCTCCCACCCGGCACCGAGCCACTGCTGCACCGGATGACGGCGGACGGGGCGTCGGCCCGGGGGCGGGTTGTGCGCACCGGCCCCGGCGGGCGGGGCCGGTCGGCCCTCCCCGGCAGGCCGCGGCCGACCGTAGCGTGACAGCGAGGCAGTGACCCGCTCGTGGGAGGAGGAACCCGTGCAATCCGCCGCCGCACGCCGTCCGATCGTTCTGGGCGTCGACGCCCCCGCTCCCGCGCCGACGGCCGTGGCCTGGGCCGCGGACGAGGCCCACCGGCGCGCCCGGCCGCTCCGGCTGGTCCACGCCGTGTCGCCGCCGCCGTACGGATTCACGAGCGCCGAATGGGTCGGCAGTCTGAAGGAGGAGCACCGCAGGGGCGGCACGGTCCTCGACCGGACGGCCCTCCTGGCGAGGCAGCGCCACCCGTCCCTGGAGGTCACGACCGACATTGTCGAGGGCGTCACGGACCAGGTCCTGTGCGAGGAGTCCCGGCACGCCGAACTGGTCGTCGTCGGATCGCGGCGCCTGAGCCGCGCCGAGGAGTGGCTGAGCGCGTCCTCGGTCACCGTCCCCCTGAGCGCCCAGGCGCACTGCCCGGTCGTCGTGGTGGGTGCGCCGGAGCACTCGACCCAGGAGCCGCCCTTCGTGGTCGTGGGAGTGGACGGCAGCCGGTCGTCGGCGGCCGCCGTGGACTTCGCGTTCGACCTGGCGGCGCGGCGCGGTGCCGAGCTGCAGGCCGTGTGGGCCTGGCAGCCCCCGTCCGTCCTGCCGGCCGACGAGCGCACCGCCGTGCAGACCCTCCGGCGGCAGCTGTCCGAGGCCACGTCCGGGCAGGTCGGTACCCACCCGGACGTCCGGGTGACCCACGAGGTGCTCGTCGGGCACCCGGTCGAGCAGTTGGCGGCCGCGTCCGCGCACGCACTGGCCGTGGTGGTCGGCCGGCGCGGCCACGGCGGGTTCACCGGCATGCGCCTCGGCTCCGTCCCGCACGGACTGCTGCACCACGCGCGCTGCCCCGTCGTCATCGTCCCGACATCGGCCGACCACCGCCACTGACGTGTCCGGCGAGCAGACCGGTACCCTCCGACCGCCCCGGCAGGACGCCGGGCCGGACGGGCCGGACCCGCGCGAGCCGGTCAACCTGCTCTTCCGCGACCTGCGGACGTCACCGGACGGTCTGGCCGAACGGGAGGCGAGCCGACGGCAGACCGTCCACGGGCCGAACGCCCTCACCCGGCGGGGCGGACGGCGCTGGCCCGGCGAGCTGGTGCAGCAGTTCACCCACCCGCTGGCCGTCCTGCTCGCGCTGGCGGCAGTGCTCGCCCTGGTCAGCGGCGCCCCCGCGCTGGCGGTGGCGATCGCCGCGGTCATCGTGCTGAACGCCCTGCTCGCCTTCGTGCAGGAACGGCAGGCCGAGCAGGCGGTCGAAGCCCTGGCCGACTTCCTGCCGGACCGGGCCACGGTGGTCCGCGGCGGCGTCCACAGGGAGATCCCGGCGACGGAGCTGGTGCCGGGCGACATCCTGGTGGTCGAGGAGGGCGACCGGGTGTCCGCCGACGCCAGGCTGATCTCGGGCGGCGTGGAGGTCGACCTCTCGGCACTGACGGGCGAGTCCGTCCCGGTCTTCCGCTCGGCGGAGACGGCCGACGTCACGGGTCCGCTGCTGGACGCGCGCGACCTGGTGTTCTCCGGCTCGGCCTGCACCGGCGGCCAGGCGGTGGCGGTGGTGACCTCCACCGGCATGCACACCGAACTGGGACGCATCGCGGCGCTCAGCCAGCGCACACGCCGCGAGGAGAGCCCGCTGGAGCGCCAGGTCAAACGGGTCGCCCGGCTGATCGCCGTGATCGCGGTGGGCGTCGGGCTCGCCTTCCTGCCGATGGGCCTCGCCGCCGGGCTGTCACTGACCGCGGCGGTGACCTTCGCCGTCGGCCTGCTGGTCGCCAACGTGCCCGAAGGCCTGCTGCCGACCATCACCCTCGCCCTCGCCTCCGGCGTGCGGGACCTCGCCCGGCGCGGCGCCGTCGTCAAACGGCTGTCCGCGGTGGAGACCCTCGGCTCCACGACCGTGGTCTGCACCGACAAGACCGGCACCCTGACCGAGAACCGGATGAGGGTCACCACCCTGTGGACACCGGCCGGTGAAACGCCGGTGGACGGCACGACCGCCGGTACCGGGCTCCGCGACCTGGCCGAGGCGGCCGCGGCCTGCACCACCGCCGACCCCGACACCGAACACGGCGACCCGACCGAGCTGGCGCTCCTCGACCTCGCCGACGCCTTCGGCGTGCCCTGCCGGGCCGGGCCGCGCGACGACCGCCGGCTGGCGCTGTTCCGCTTCGACCCCCGGCTGAAGCTGATGACCACGGCCGACCGGAACGGCGACGGCACGGTCCTGCGCACCAAGGGGGCACCGGAGGAAGTCCTCGCCCGTGCCGCGAGCCTGCGCGACCGCGGCACGGAACGGCCGCTGACCGCCGAGGACCGAACGGCCGTGGTGCACGAGGTCGGACGGCTGGCGGCGCGCGGCCTGCGGGTGCTGGCGGTGGCGGTGAGGCCCCTCGGCCCCGGGCTCCCCCCACCGCGGCGCCGCGAGGAAGCGGAGCAGAACCTGTGCCTGCTCGGCCTGGTCGCCATGGCGGACCCGCCCCGGCCGGAGGTCGCCGACGCCATCGCCAGGGCCCACCGCGCCGGCATCACGGTGCACGTGGTCACCGGCGACAACGGGCTCACCGCCGCAGCCGTCGCCGAGCAGGTCGGCATCGGCCACCGCGGCATGCGGATCGTCACCGGCACCGAACTGGACTCCCTGGGCGACGACCGGCTGGACGCACTGCTCGCCCGCGGCGAGGAAGTGGTGTTCGCCCGGACCTCGCCCGAGGCCAAGCTGCGGATCGCCGACGCCCTGCGGGCAGAGGGCAACACCGTGGCCATGACCGGGGACGGGGTCAACGACGCCCCCGCGCTGCGCCGCGCCGACATCGGCGTCGCCATGGGCCGCTCCGGCACCGAGGTCGCCCGCGAATCGGCCACCATGGTGCTCACCGACGACAACTTCGCCACCATCGTGGCGGCGGTCGAGGAAGGGCGCCGCACCTACGACAACATCCGCAAGTTCATCGTCTACATCTTCACGCACGCGGTGCCCGAGGTCGTCCCCTTCCTCGTCTTCGCCCTGGCCGGAGGTGCCGTCCCGCTTCCGCTGACGGTGATGCAGATCCTGGCGGTCGACCTCGGCACCGACACCCTGCCCGCACTCGCCCTCGGCCGGGAGCGCGCCGAGCCGGGACTGATGGACCGACCGCCGCGGCCGCGCCAGGAGAAGGTGATCCGGCCCGCCATGCTGGCCCGGGCCTGGGGATTCCTCGGCCTGATCTCCGCTGCGCTCGTCATGGGCGACTACTTCCTCACCCTGACCGCGGGCGGCTGGCATCCGGGCGATCCCACCGGCCCCGGCAGCCCTCTCCACCACCTGTACCAGCAGGCCACCACCGTCGCCTGGCTGGGCATCGTGGCCTGCCAGATCGGCACCGCCTTCGCCGCCCGGACCGAGCGCGCCTCGCTGCGGTCGATCGGCGTGTTCAGCAACCACCAACTGCTGGGCGGGATCGCCTTCTCCCTGGCGTTCGCCGCCGCGGTCGTCTACGTCCCCGCGCTGCACGGCCTGTTCGGCACGGCCGCCCTCAGCCCGGCGCAGCTGGCCGTGCTGCTCCCCTTCCCCCTGCTGGTCTGGGGTGCGGACGAGCTCCGCAGGGCCGGCGTCCGCCGCAGGGCGGGCGCGGCGGCTGCCCCGGCAGCCGTACCGCCGGCACCCGCCGTCCCGGTGGGCGAGGAGAGCGGCCACCATCCGCTGCCGGTGCTGCTCGCCCGGCACGGGTGGAGCGCCCACCGGTTGATCCACGCCCTGGGCGTCGGGGAGCACGCGGCGGCCGAGATCGTGGCGCACGCCCAGCGGGTCGCCGCGGGGCACGGGCGCCCTCCCGGCACACACCGCCCCGGCTGACCCGCGACTGTGGGCCGTCCGGCCCACCGGCCCGGGGCCCAGGGAGCCGGAGGGCGGCCGGGCGGATGGTGGAGGCACCGGCACCCGCCGGAGGCCCGGCCGAGGAGGTGGCAGACGTGCCCCGCATCAGGATCGCCAGGCGTCCCGTCGGCCAGACCCGTCAGCTCCCGCCGCTCGACCTGCGCACACCGTCGGGCCGTCGGCTGCCCTACTGAGGCTCACGGCCGCCCGCCTCTCCGGCCAGGGCCGGACGGCGCAGCCGCCGGAGGTAGGGGTCGTAGGAGGGCCGGGGCTCGACCCGGATGCGGGCGTCGACGCAGACGACGCCATCGGGTCGTACGATCAGCGGGTTGAGGTCCACCTCGACGAGCTGGGGCAGGTCGCAGGCCATCCCGGAGACTCCGGTGAGCGCCCGGCGCAGGCCCGTGAGGTCCGTCCCCGGCGAACCCGGGCGGCCGAGGATCAGTGGGGCCGCCCTGAGTTCTGCAGGCATGGTCTCCAGGTCGCGTTCGGTCAGCGGGGCGAACCGGGTGGTGCGGTCGCCCAGGACGTCGGTCGCCGTCCCGCCGAGGCCGAGCAGGACCAGCGGCCCGAACACCTCGTCCTGCACCGCGCCGACCAGCAGTTCCACCCCGGGCGGGGCCATGGGCTGGAACAGCACGCCTGTCATCCGGCCACCGAAGCGGTCGCGGAAATCCCGGTAGCACTCCTGCGCCTGGGTCGCGCTGCCCACGCCGAGGCGGACGGCGCCTTCGGCGCTCTTGTGCACCTGGCCCGGCCAGTAGGCCTTGGCCGCGATGCGGCCCTCGTGGCCGAGTGGGCACAGCCCACGTGCAGCGAGCTCCGCCTCGTCCTCGCTCCGCACCAGGATCGAGGTGGTGAGCGGGAGCCGGTAGCAGTCGAGCAGGTCCGCGGTGGTCTCCGGGTCGAGCCACCCTCCGTCGGGGTGGGCGTCGAGGAACGCGTCGACCAGGCGGCGGGCACGGTCGGCGTCGGCGGTCGGCGGAGCGGCCGGGGCGGAGAACGGTTCGGCCAGCCACCTCGCCCGGTCCCGGGCATGGGCGAGGGCCCGCGCGGCGGCCGCCGGGTCGGCATAGGACGGCAGCCGTCCGCCGTCCGCGCAGGTCCGGTACTGGACGGGCACCTCCTGGTCCAGCAGGACGGCCGCGACCGGCAGACGCCGACGGCCCGGGCCGTCCAGCAATGCGCGGAGCGGCCGGTCGGCGTCGTCCTGGACGAGGGCGGTCGGCACGAGGCAGACCACCAGCGCGTCGACGGTGTCGGCCCGCGCGAGTACGTCGAGGCAGGCCCTCAGCTCGGCCGGGCCGGCGGCTGCGGTCGTGTCGACCGGGTTGGCCGTCCCCGCCCCGGCCGGCAGCAGCTCGCGCAGCTCCGCGACCGTTTCCGCGGGCAGCGGCGGCAGTTCGAGTCCGGCCGCGGCGCAGGCGTCCGCGGCGAGGATGCCGATACCTCCCGCATTGGAGACCACTGCCACGCGTCCGCGCCCGTCGGGCAGCGGCTGGGTGTGGAACAGGGCCGCGGTCTCCACGAGTTCGGCGATGCTGTGCGCCGCGGTGATCCCCGCCCGGCGGAAGAGCGTCTCCCGGGTGACGGTCGGCGTCGCGGCTGCGGCGGTGTGCGAGGCGGCGCCGCGCCGGCCGGCGTCGGAGCGGCCGGCGTCGACGGTGAGCACCGGGAGGGTCCGTGTGACGCGCCGCGCCGTCCTGGCGAAGGCGCGCGGACTGCCGAAGGACTCGAGGTGCAGCAGGGCCAGGTCGGTCCGGCCGTCGCTCTCCCACCACTGCAGCAGGTCGTTGCCGCTGACGTCGTACTTGTCCCCGAGGGAGACGAAGCTGGAGACGCCGATGCCCAGCCAGGCGAGGCGTTGCAGCAGGGCGATGCCGACTCCCCCGGACTGCACGGCGACACCGGCCGTGCCGGGCAGCGGGAAGGCCCCGCCGAATTCCGCGTCCAGCCGGATCGCGGGGTCGGTCTGGGCGATGCCGACGCTGTTGGGTCCCACCAGGCGCATGCTGTGGCGCCGGCAGCTGTGCATCAGCTGCCGTGCCTGTGTCGCGTCCAGGCCGGAGGTGAGCACCACGAGCGCTTTCGTACCGGTCCGTCCGCACTCCTCGGCCGCGCCCGGCACCGCCGCTGGGGGAACGGCCAGTACGGCGAGGTCCGGTACCCCGGGCAGCTCGGCGATGCCCGGGTACGCGGGCTCGCCGGCGATCACCCCGGCGTGCGGGTTCACGGCCCACACCGGGCCGGTGAAGCCGCCCCGACGGATCTTCAGCAGCACCGTGCGTCCCACCGATCCGGTCCGGCGGGACGCGCCCACGACCGCGACCGCCCGCGGGCGCAGCAGCGCGGCCAGGCTGGCCAGGTCGGCCGTCCTGCCGCGCTCGTCGACGGCACGGAGGTAACCCTCGTCGTCCTCGTCGAGCGGGACACGTACCCGGATCTCGCCGTGGTCGAGGTGCCGGTGGACCGGCAGCCCGAGGTCCGAGAAGACCTTGTGGACGGCCCGGTTGCCGGCCAGCGTGTCGGCAGCGAACTCGCGGATGCCGCGCTTGCGGGCGGCATGGGCGAGGTGCTCCACGAGCAGGGTGCCGACCCCGCGGTGGTGCCAGGCGTCGGCGACCGCCATGGCCAGCTCGGCGACCTCGCCGCTCTCCGCGGTCGCCTGGCAGTCCGCCTCCCCCACCAGCTCGCCGTCCGCCCAGGCACCGAGGGCCAGCACGTCGGCCCGGCCGGGGCCGCACAGCCGGTCGGCCGCCAGTTCGGGTGCCCGGTGGCTCGCCCCGAAGAACCGCATCCGGCGGCTCTCCTCGGACATCCCGTGCACGTGGAGCTCCAGGACGGCGGCGCGGTCCCCCGCCTCGACGGGCCTGACGAGGACGGTCGTCCCGTCGGTCAGCAGGGCCTCGACCGCGGACACCGGCGGCTCGGTGACGGACATGGCGACTCCCTCGGTCCGGCCCCGTGGCATGCCTGACGGCTCCGGGCCTCCCGCTCCACGTTCCTCGTCCGCAGGGGGGTTCGCCAGGGCCGACCGGCCCCGGCGTCCGGTCGACGGGGCGGGATGCACCCCGGCACGAGGCCCGCAGGGCCCGCCGCATCAGGTCCGATCGGCCCTCCCGGACGACGCGCGCCCGGGCCGAGCATGGAGAAATGTGATCAGGCCTCAGCGAGGCGACCCGACCATACGGGAACCGACCGTATGCCGCAGTGTGTGCGGCAACATCCCGACAGACCGCCGAGGGTGTGTCCACGAGGCCGCACCGAACGCCCAGGTGAGCTGCCTGCCGGTGCCGAGGCGACCGAGGCACACGCCCGCACCATCGAGATCACCACGGGGGACTGACGACCGGATGCCGGTAACGGGCAGCCACACAGCGTGGCTGCCCGGGTGTCGGTGCCCCGGCCCGGACACCCGACTGCACCACTTCGAGCACCACGAGCAGGACCGGACGGTGCCGGTCGGCCGTGGCGGCATCCTCCACACCTTCGCCGGCTGAGGGGCGCCCGCCTGCGATCAGGTGCGTTCGGCCAGCAGGGCCGCGCTCCCGGCCAGTGTGGCCATGCGCGGGTAGTCGTCCTCGTCGATCCGGCAGCCCGCGCGGACGGACAGCCGTTCCACCAGCGTCAGGAAGTCCATCGAGTCGAGTTCGAGTTCCCGTCTGAAGTCGGTCTGCGCGTCCGTGGAGGTGAGATCCGCATCGGGGACGATCTCGAGGAGGACTTCCTTGACGAGTTCCTCGGCCTGGTCCTGGTTCACAGTTCCTCCGGTCTCTGGAGCAGCCGGTCGAGGGCCGACAGGTACCGGGCACCGGTGGCCCCGTCACTGGCCCGGTGGTCGGCCGACAGTGTGGCCGTGACCACGGGCCGGACACCGAGCATGCCGTCCGAGGCCCAGGGGCGCTCGACGACCTTGCCCAGACCCACCAGGGCGACCTGGGGCGGATAGATCACTCCGAACACCGCCTCGACCCCCTGGTCGCCGAGACTGGTCACGGTGATCGAGGGGTCGGTCGTCTCGGATCCGCGCAGCCGCCCGGCCCGGGCCCGTGCAACCAGGTCGCGCAGGTGCGCCATGAGTTCGGGCAGCGGCAGATCGGCGGCATCGTGGATCGCGGGAGCGATCAGACCGCCGCCGCGCAGCGCGACGGCGACGCCGAGATGGACGGCGGGTGCAGGGGTGAAGCCGTCGGTCCACCAGCCGTTGAGCTGCGGTACCTCCCGGGCGGCCACGGCTGCGGCCTTGAGCATCAGGGCAGCCGGCACCAGCCTGTCGGGGACCGGCAGTTGCCGGTTCCGTTCGCGTAGCCAGCGCATGGCCGCCGCGAGGTCGACCGTGGTCGACAGGTAGTAGTGGGGGATCTCCCGCTTGGACCGGTCCATCAGGGCACCGACGGCCTGTCGCATCGCCTCGGCCCGCGCGCCGGCCGTCCGCGGTGGCTCGGCGACCGCCTGCGGCTCCTCCGTCTCCGCAGGGTGCAGCGCGGCGCGGACGTCGGCCGCGCGGACGGCCCCGTCGGCACCGCTCCCCCGCACCAGGGCCAGATCCAGCCCCGCCTCGCCGGCGATCCGCCGGGCCATCGGCGTCGCCCGGATGCGCGCACCGGACCCTTCGGCCGCGGCGGGCGGGCCCGGCTCCGACCGTGCGTGACCGCCGGGACGGGCTCGCGCCGGACCGGCGGCCGCCGGTTCTGCCGGGTGCTCGGATCCGGCGGACACGTGCGGTGCGGACTCCACGTCCGCCTTGGTGATCCGCCCGCCGGGCCCGGTGCCGTGGACGGCTGCCAGGTCCACGCCGCCCGCCTCGGCAAGTCGTCGGACCAGCGGGGTGGCGATCGGACGGTCGTGCTGCTCCGCCTGCTGCTCTCCCGCCCCGGCGGACGGTACCCCGGCCGGCGCGCCTGCGTCCGGCGCGCCTGCGTCCGGCGCGATGACGGCCAGCGGGGCTCCGACC
The DNA here is from genome assembly GCF_040680995.1 of Kitasatospora sp. NPDC051914. Classification (NCBI taxonomy): domain Bacteria; kingdom Bacillati; phylum Actinomycetota; class Actinomycetes; order Kitasatosporales; family Streptomycetaceae; genus Kitasatospora; species Kitasatospora sp. NPDC051914. The sequence goes on along the minus strand of NZ_JBFAXX010000038.1, from coordinate 54,474 downwards.
GGTACCACGGCCCCCGGCTCGACCAGGAGTTCCTCGACGGTTCCGGTCTCGAAGCACTCCACTTCGATGGCGGCCTTGGCGGTGTCCACCACGGCCACGATGTCACCGCGGTCGACCCTGTCCCCGGGACGGACGAGCCACTCCAGCAGGGTGCCCTCGGTCATGTCGGCGCCGAGGGAGGGCATGGTGAACTCGGCCATGTCAGCCGACCGTCCGCCGGGCCGCCGCAACGACGTCCGCGACCTGGGGCAGCGCCGCTTCCTCCAGCTGCCGGGCATAGGGCACCGGCACCTCGGCCCCGCAGACCCGCTCCACCGGCGCATCCAGGTCGTAGAAGGCCTGCTCGGTGATCCGGGCGGCGATCTCGGCGGACAGGCCGCCGGTGCGCCAGCCTTCGTCCACGACCACGGCACGGTGCGTCCGCCGCACCGAGCCGACGACCGTGGCATCGTCCAGCGGCCGGAGCGTGCGCAGGTCGACGACCTCGGCGTCGATGCCGTCCTCGCCGAGCCGTTCCGCGGCTTCCGACACCTTGCCGAGCGAACCGCCGTAGGTGATGAGGCTGACGGCCGTGCCGGGGCGTCGGACGGCTGCGGTGGCCAGGTCCGTCGGTCCGCCGTCCGGGTCCTGGGAGCCGGAGGCGTTGTAGAGCGAGCCGTGTTCGAAGATCACCACGGGATCCGGGTCCGCCAGCGCCGGTGCCAGCATGTGCCGGGCGTCGGCGACCGTGGCGGGTGCCAGGACGCGGATGCCGGGGATGTGGGCGTACCAGCCCTCCAGGCTGTGCGAGTGCTGGGCGGCGAGTTGGCGGCCGGCGCCGGTGGTCATGCGGATCACCAGGGGCACGGCCACCTGGCCTCCGGACATGTGGAGCAGCGTGGCGGCGTTGTTGAGGATCTGGTCCAGCGCCAGCAGGCTGAAGTTGACGGTCATGATCTCGACGATCGGGCGCATCCCCGCGATGGCGGCGCCGATGCCCGCACCGACGAAGGCGGACTCCGACAGCGGTGTGTCCCGGATGCGGTCCGGTCCGAACTCGTCGAGCAGGCCCAGGCTCACACCGAAGGCACCGCCGTAGCGTCCGACGTCCTCGCCCATGAGGAAGACCCGGTCGTCGGCGGCCAGCGCCTCGCGCATGGCCTCGCGGAGCGCCTCGCGGTAGGTGACGCTCGTGGCAGCGGTCCCGGCCGGCGTCATGAGGCCTCCTGCGGGCTGTGCACGAAGCGCAGGAGGTCCTCCACCGGCTCCGGGCCGCCCTGGCGGGCCTTTTCCAGGGCCCGGTCGAGTTCTCCGGCGACGTCCTTCTCCAGGAGTGCGAGGGCATCCTCGCCGAAGCCGTCCTCGGTCTGCATCCGGCGGACGAGTGCGGTGATCGGGTCGCGTTGCTTCCAGCGTTCGACCTCGGCCTTGTCGCGGTAGAGGTCGGGGTCGTACATGGAGTGGGCGCGGAAGCGGTAGGTGCGCAGTTCGAGGAAGCAGGGGCCGTGGCCCTCGCGGACGAGTTCGGCCGCACGGCGTGTCGCCCGCTCGACGGCGAGTACGTCCATGCCGTCCACGGCCCAGGCGACCATGCCGTAGGAGGCGGCGCGGGCCGCGAGGTCGATCTGGGCGTGTTCCCTGGTCAGCGGGGTGCCCATGGCGTAGAGGTTGTTCTCGCAGACGAGCAGCAGGGGCAGTTCCCACAGGGCGGCCAGGTTGGCGGTCTCGTGGAACTCGCCCTCGGCGAAGGCGCCGTCGCCGAAGAGGCAGCAGGCCAGTTGCCCGTTGCCGCGGAGCCTGTCGGCGAGGGCCAGGCCGGCCGCCACGGGCAGGCCGCCGGCGACGATGCCGTGGCCGCCGTAGAAGCGCCGGTCGGTGTCGAAGAGGTGCATCGATCCGCCCCGGCCACGGCTGCATCCGGTGACCCGGCCGAGCATCTCGGCGAGGACGGCCTCGGCCGGGATGCCGCGCGCCAGGGCGTGGCCGTGCTCTCGGTAGGTGGTCACCACGGCGTCGTCCGGCGTCAGCGCGCCGAGGACGCCGGCGGAGACGGCCTCCTCGCCGATGCACAGGTGGACGAAGCCGCGGATCTCCCCGGCGCTGTAGAGCTGCACGCAGAGCTCTTCGAATCGGCGGATCCGCACCATCTCGCGCAGCAGATCCTGCCGGTGCTCCGTCCGGCTGCCGGCCTGCTCCGCGGAGCGACGGGCATGTGCACGCTTGCGGGCCGTCATCGTGTCTCCTCCAAGGTGGAGAGGTCGCCCTCCGGGAGACCGAGTTCACGGGCCCGCAGGAGCCGTCGCATCACCTTTCCGCTGCGGGTCTTGGGCAGGTGCTGGTCGAAGGCGATCTCGCGCGGGGCGATGGCGGGGCCGAGCCGCCTCCGGGCGAATGCCGTGATGTCGCGGACGAGCGGGGCCCCCGGCTCGAATCCCGGCTTGAGCGAGACGAAGGCCTTGACGACCTCCCCTGCGACGGGGTCGGGGCGCCCGATCACTCCGGCCTCGGCCACGGCCGGGTGTTCCATCAGCGTGCTCTCGACCTCGAAGGGCCCGATGAGGTGCCCGGCGGACTTGATGACGTCGTCGGCCCGCCCGACGAACCAGAAGTAGCCGTCGGCGTCCCGCCGTGCCACGTCACCGGTGAGGTACCAGCCGTCGGCGAAGCAGGCCCGGTAGCGGTCGTCGGCGTTCAGGTAGCCGCGGAACATCGACGGCCAGCCGGGGCGCAGCGCCAGCTCGCCCTCCGCCCCCGGCTCCTCCAGGACGGTCACGCGCCCGTCGACGACGGCCGCCCGGCCGTCCGGCCCGCGTTCCAGGACTCCCGCTTCGACGCCCGGGAGCGGTCGTCCCATGGACCCGGGCCGCACCTCGCCGCCCGCGACGTTGGCGATCATGATGCAGCCGGTCTCGGTCTGCCACCAGTTGTCGTGGATCGGCATGCCGAGGATCTCCTCCCCCCAGCGGACAGCTTCAGGGTTGAGCGGCTCGCCGACGCTGGCGATGAACCGCAGCGCCGACAGGTCGAAGGAGCGCGGCAGTTCGGGCGGGGCACCGCGCGGCGACACCCGCATCAGCATCCGGATCGCCGTGGGTGCGGTGTACCAGACGTTCACCCGTTCCCGGGCGAGGATGCCGTACCAGCGCCGGGCCTCGTACTCCCCGGCGTCGACGACGGCGGTGACCCCGTGGGTGAGCGGGGCGATGATCCCGTAGGACATGCCGGTGACCCACCCCGGGTCGGCCGTGCACCAGAACACGTCGTCCGGGCGGAGGTCGAGGGCGAGCGCGGCCGTGGCATGGTGGGCGACCACCGCCTCGTGGACGTGGACCGCGCCCTTGGGGGTGCCGGTGGTGCCGCTGGTGAAGTGGAGCAGCGCCATGTCCTGCGGGTCGGTGTCCGGGACGGTGAAGTCGTCGGCCGCGCCGGCCGTCAGCGCGTCGAACGGCAGGGTCTCGGGGAACGCCCCGGAGGTCGGCCCGACGATCAGGACGTGTTCCAGCCGCGGCAGGTGCTCGCGGCCGCCGGCCACCTTGCGGCGGTAGAGGTCCTCCGTGGTGACCAGCACCCGCACGTCGCCCAGCCGCAGCCGTTCCTCGACCGGAACCGGTCCGAAGGCCGGGAACAGGGGGCAGAACACCGAAACGTTCTTCAGCGTGCCGAGCACCGACGCGTACAGCTCGGGACAGCGGTGCAGCAGCGAGGCCACCCGCTCGCCCCGGCCGACGCCGAGGGCCTGCAGGCCGCCGGCGAAGCGGTTGCTGAGCCGGGCGAGTTCGCCGTAGGTGACATCGGCGACGGTGCCGTCGACGGCGATGCAGCGGAGCGCGGCCTTGCCGCCCAGGCCGGCGGCGACGTGGCGGTCGACGGCCTCGTACCCGATATTGAGCCCCCTCCCCCCGGGCAGACCGTCGAGCCGGTCCCGGGCTCGGCGCCAGTACTCGACACGAGCCTGTCGGCTCTCGGCAACCGGTACGCCCGGCACTCGTTCCGGGCCGTCAGCATGCACGGCGACTCCTCCTGACCGGGGTCTGCCTGCCGGCCCGGACGGCCGATCGCACACTCCGGGCCCGCCCCTCCATCCTGCGATGAACAGGAGGCCGTCGCGCGGCGGAATCGGTGCCCGGGACTGTCGGGCACCGCCGCGGCGGCGTCCGTCTCGCCCGCCCGGATGTGGCGGCCTCAAGGGCTCGGCCGATCGGCGTCGGGTCCCGGCAGCGTCAGCGGGGAGTCCGGGACGAGCGATTGCGGCTGGCGGAGAACGACGCGGTTGGGGCTCCGCACACTGCAGAAGTCGGGTGTGGAGGTGGGGGTAGGGCTCGATCGGGAGGCGTGTACGGCGGCCACGGCCGGGTCCTGGCAGCGCCGGGCCCTCTTGGCGTCTGGGGTCAGTTGCGCCAGTCGCAGCCGGGGCGGCAGCCGCAGGCATCCGACCCGGCGCCGACGGCGGGGCCGCGCAACAGCCCTTGCCCTGCCAGGCATCGCGCCCCTCCTTAACCGCGATCGCGGCGATGACCAGGGCGGCGATCGGGTGGGCCCAGGACCAGCCGAGGATGGCGTTGAGCAACAGGCCGACCAGCAACACGGCCGACAGGTACGTACAGAGCAGGGTCTGCTGGGGTCGAGAGCCGCCGCGCTGTCGTCGTCGCCGTCATCCCGACCCGCGCCCGCGGGCGCGGCGAACTGCGGGCCGATCTCGACCTCGACTACGCCGTGGACCTGTTCTTCGGGCCGTTCTGGTACCGGCTCCTGGTCGGACACGCCCCGCTCGATCCCGCACTGGTCGGCCGGCACGTCGACCACCTGCTCCACGGTCTGCGGGGGCCCGGAGCGCAGGTGCCTGCCGGGTGATCGCGACGCCGCCGGACGCCGGCCGCGCCCCGTCGCCGGTACCCGTATACCGTTACCGAACGGTTCGGGACGGGATTGGCTATCCTGCGGGGATGGGCGAGGTGAAGAGCGCGGGACGTCCGCGGTCTGCGGAGAAGGACGCGGCGATCCTGCGGGCGGCGCTCGAGCTGCTGGCGTCACAGGGTTTCGTGCGGATGACGCTGGACCAGGTGGCCGCGGCGGCCGGGGTGAGCAAGTCGACGATCCATCTGCGGTGGAAGAGCAAGGGGAACCTGGTCACCGCCGCCCTCGAGTCGGTCCGGATGGCCGAGGCACCGCCGACCACCGGTGACACCCGGGCGGACCTGGTGGCCGTGCTGGAGGACTTCGCCGCCACCGTACGGCAGGTGCGCGGGATGGCGTTGATCGGCACCTGCCTGGCCGAGGAGACCCACACTCCCGAGCTGCTGGCGATGCTGCGCGAGCGGACCGTGCTGCCGCGCCGCGCCTTGCTGCGCGGCGTGCTGGAGCAGGCCCGCGAGCGCGGCGAGATCCGCCCCGACGCCGACCTGGAGGTCGCGGTCTCGGCACTGCTCGGCCCGTTCTACGCGGACTACATGGCCGGCCGCACCGACCGTACGGACTGGGCCGAGGAGGCGGTCGAGCTGACCCTGGCCGGGCTGCGTCCCCCGACGCCCTGACCGGCGCTCGGCGCGGCGCCGGGTCAGAAGTCGGTCGGCGCGCGCTCAAGGCAGGCGGGCCAGCAGGAGCAGGCCGCACTGCGGGTCGTGTCAGGGGGCAGCCGCGGGGGTGTCGGCAGTGAGTTCGGCGCTGACCTGCCACAGACGGGCCGCGAGAGCGGTGTCGTACGAGTGTTTGCCGGAGCGTCTGGGCCTGCTGTCGGCGAAGTAGCAGCCGGTGGTGTCGGCCACCTCCGGCGAGGCGGCGAGGTACACCGAGGTGGCGGCCGGTCATGGGGCCGTTCATCGAGTGTGCGCCTTTCGGGGGCGGAGGCGGTGGCGTGGCAGGTTCAGGGGGTGAGCAGGGCGCGGTACTGCTTGGCGTGCAGGGCGAGGTCCTCGTCGGAGGCCGTCCGGGCGCCGAAGAGGACCAAGGGCGCGATCAGGTTCATTCCGGTGAGGTGCGCCGTGGCCTCGATCGGGTGCAGCAACTCGGCGATGGTGAAGCGGTTGTGGCCGTCGGGGCGGTAGGAGTGGGCGGGGCCGCCGGTGGAGGTGGCGAGCCGGAGGGTCTTGCCGTGCAGGGCGGTACCACCCGGGCCGTAGGCGAAGCCGAATTCCAGGACCTGGTCGATCCAGGACTTGAGGACGGCGGGGACGGAGTACCAGTGCCAGGGGAACTGCCAGACGATCACTTCGTGTTCGCGCAGCAGCTGTTGCTCGCGGGCGACGTCGATGCGGCCGTCGGGGTAGGCGGCGGCGATGTCGTGGACGGTGACGTGGTGCAGGTCGCGAATCGCGTCGGCGAGGCGGGCGGTGACGCGGGAGGAGGCCAGGTCGGGGTGGGCGACGACGACCAGGGTGCGCGGGGCGGGCATGCGGTGCGGTTCTCCGGTGTGCGGGCGGGGTGAATGCTCGGGGGCTTTCACAGGGATGCCAGGAGCGGGACGACCCGTTCGCCGAGGTGGGAGACGACGGGGCGGGGGTCGGGTCCGAACGGCATGAGGTGGACCTCTTGCACGCCCATCGCGGCGTAGGCCTCCATCTCCCGGAGGAAGGTCCCGGTGGAGACGGTGTCGGAGGGCGGGGCGCCGACGTACATGACGGTGGTCGCGATGTCGGCGGGGTCGCGGCCCTCGCGCTCGCAGTGGTCGTGCAGCACCCCGAGCTTGGTGCGGAAGGTTTCGACGCCCTCGCCCGGCCGGACGGGGAGGTTCCAGGCGTCGGCGTACTTGGCGACCAGGCGCAGGGTCTTCTTCTCTCCGCCTCCGCCGATCATGACGGGTGGACGGGGTGTGCGCAGGGGCTGGGGAGAGTTGATCGTCTCCGCAAGCCGGTAGTGGCGGCCTTCGTAGGGGCCGTTGTCGTCGCTCCACATCCGGCGGACGATCTGCAGGGTCTGCTCCAGTCGCTCGAAACGTTCCGCGAGCGGCGGGAACGGCACGCCCAGGGCGTGGTGCTCGCGTTCGTACCAGGCCGCTCCGAGTCCGAGGGCGGCCCGGCCGCCGGAGAGGACGTCCAGGGTTGAGACGATCTTGGCGAGCAGGCCGGGGTGGCGGTAGGTCGTGCCGGTGACCAGCAGTTGGAGCCGGACGGAGCTGGTGCAGGCGGCGAGGTAGCCGAGGGTGGTGTAGCCCTCCAGCATCGGCGCGTCGATCTCGCCGAGGCCCATGCCGCCGATCTGCAAGTAGTGGTCCATCAGCGAGAGCGTGGCGATGCCGCCCTCCTCGGCGAGGGCCGCGGTCTCGGCGAGCACCGGCGCGATGGCCGGGGTGCCGCCGGGTACGTCGTACGAAACGAGGTGGATGCCGGTCTTCACCGGGGGCGTCCTTTCACAGAGCGAGCTGGACGGTGGCCAGGTCCTCGGCCATCGCTCGGGCCAGGCCCGCCGCTTCGCCGTGCGCGGGGTGGGCTACGTAGGCGCGGAACGCGGGTTCGTCGTCGAAGACGATCACCAACCCGAAGTCCCTGGCGTTCGGGGCCAGGCCGAGGCCGCTGCCGAAGTCGAAGCGCTCCGCACCCGCGATTGCGCCTCTGAGTTCGTCCAGCAGTGCGCTGAGGCGGGCGATGTCGTCGGGAGTCACCGACGCCTTCCAGGTGAACGTGATGCTGTGCAGGATCTTGCCACTCATCGGACCGGTCCTTTCCGGGTGGCCGGGTGGAGTGGTGGGCCGCGCCGCCGTGCGGCCCACCTGCTGGAGGTGGGGCTGCGGGGTGCTGTGGGCGGGGCTCCCGCCGGCCGACGGCCCGGGTCCGCGGTCAGGCGCCGGTGCGGGCGCCGGCGATGTGGAAGTTGAAGTCGGCGTGGCCGAGCGCGCCCCACAGGCGCAGCCAGATCGGCAGCAGCATCTCGGTGCCGCGGGCGGTGGTGATGTCGCCGAGGTCCAGGACGTCGGCAGCGGGCCAGCCGAAGGAGACCAGGAGTTCGGTGGCGGCCTTCTTGGCGTCGGCGTCGTTGCCTGAGACGAAGACGTTGTGCTCGCCGGGGACCTTGGCCGGGTCGACCATGATCTGGGCGTTCATGGTGTTGAGCGTCTTGACGACCTTGGCCTCGGGGAAGGCGCGCTGGATCTGCTCACCGAGGCTGTCGGTGTTGACCGGGTTCAGCGACGGGGGCATGCCCTGCGAGAAGTCGAGCGGGTTGGCGATGTCCAGCAGCAGCTTGCCGGCGAGGTTGTCGGCGCCGGCGAGGGCCAGTGCGTCCAGGGCTCCGGCGCCGGAGGCGGCGTTGACGACGGCGTCGGCGGCAACGGTGGCGTCGGAGTAGGCGGCCAGGAGGACTCCGGGGTTGGCCCGGTGCCAGTGGGCGAACGGCGCCGTGCCCATGGCATCGGTTTCGGTCCGGGCGAGGGTGGCCTCCGGGTCGCGGGTGCCGATGGTGACCTCGTGGCCGAGGGAGGCGAGCTTGGCGGCGATGGTCCGGCCGACCGTGCCGGTGCCGAGAACTGCGTAACGCATGAGGGGGTCCTTCCAGGAGGTGCGGACGCCTCCGCCGGGCTGTCCGGTGGCTGGCGCCGTTTTGAATCTAAACCGAGTCGTTCGGTATTGCAAGAAGCTATGCTGGCGGCATGGAGACGACACGGAAGGGCTGCCGCGGCACCGCCGGTCGGCCGCGCTGCCCGGGCAAGGAAGCCGCGATCCTCGCCGCGGCACTCACCCTGCTGACCCAGCAGGGCTTCACCCGGATGACGCTGGACAACGTCGCCCGGGCCGCCGGGGTGAGCAAGGCCACCATCCACCTGCGCTGGAAGACCAAGACCGAACTGGCCGCCGCCGCTCTCGCGACCCTGCGTCCGTGCTCCACTCCGCACACCACGGGCGACGTGCGCGCCGACCTCGCCGCCCAGCTGTCCGACTTCGCCGCCGCCCTCACCCGCACCGGCGGCATGGCCCTGATCGGCACCTGCCTCGCCGAGGAGAAGCACACTCCCGAACTGCTGGAACTGCTGCGTGAACACGCGGTGCTTCCCCGCCACGCCGGCCTCGTACAGGTTCTCGACCAGGCCCGCGCCGGGGGTACCGTGGCCGCTCACCCGGACGCCGAGTCACTTGCCTCCGCGCTGCTGGGCGCCTTCTACGCCGACTACCTCGCCGGTCGCACCGGTGATCCGGGCTGGGCCGACCGCGTCGTGGCCGCCCTGCTACGAGACACAGAGCCGGCACCTCGGGTCCCGCGGCACGCAGCATCATCTCCCGGTTCACGTACAGGACGGGGATGAGCAGGAACAGCGTCCGCAGCAGGTGGGTGCCGTAGTTCTGGTCGGCCTGACTGTAGGCGACGAACGCGTCGGCGCCGTTGTCTCCAACCATCACGGTCAAGCACGGCCGGGCGCTGCACGGCGGACTGCCGACGGCCCCACGTTGAACTCGCCGGCAGCTCGATCGTTCCGTTCCTCGCGGGCTGTGGAGGTACCGCACCCACGACGAGGAGGAGGTGGCCGACGAGCTGAACTGGCGATCCCGCCCCACGCCACGACCTCGCCGCCCGGCGGCCGCCCGAACCTGCTGACCTTGAGAGCGGCCCCACCCGGGTGCACGGTAGTAACTGGGCGGCACGCACCCGCCACCGAGGCGAGGGGTGATCGGGAAGGAGCTGGACCATGAGCCGGCGCACCGTTCACGACGTGATGACGCACGATGTCGTCGTCGCACAGCCGGAGAGCACCTTCAAGGAGATCCTTGAACTGTTCCACCGCAACGACATCACCGCCGTCCCGATCGTGGACGAGCGCAGGCACGTGCTCGGGATCGTCTCGGAGGCCGACCTGATCCGCAAGGAGGCCGTCCTGTGGGACACCGAGGACCACCCGGCGGTCCTGCGCCGACTTCGGCGCCGCGAGCACACGCGCGCGCAGGCCATGACGGCGGACGGGCTGATGACCACCCCGGTGGTGACCGCACGCTCCGACTGGAACATCGCCGAGGCGGCCAAGGTCATGGATCGCAGGAAACTCAAGCGGCTTCCGGTGATCGGGGCGGAGGACATTCTCATCGGCATCGTGAGTCGATGCGACCTGCTGCAACCTTTCCTGCGCGACGACCGGGAGATCGGCGCCGAGATCGTCCACGAGGTGCTGGAGAAGACGCTGCCGCAGCCCGCCAGCGCCCTCCGGGCCGTCAACCTGACCGTCCATGGCGGCGTGGTCACGCTGTCCGGGAGGGTCGAGCGCAAGAGCCTCATCCCGATCGTCGAGGGACTGTGCCGCGCAGTCGACGGCGTGGTCGACGTCCGCCAGAACCTCGTCTACGCCACCGACGACACCCTGATCGACCTCACCCGGCCCCCGGCGCCGGACGTCAGCCAACCACCGGGTCGCGCGACCACCGCTCCCGACCCGGCCCGCACGACTGAACACCCCTGACCGGGCCTCGTTCTGGTTGTCGCTCATGAGGATGTCAGCTCTTCTGCCCCTGGTCTTGGCGTCGATCTCGCCGATCAGGCCGTCGATGAGGCCCTTGACGGCCGTTCTCGTGGGATGACGAGTTCGAACCTCACCTGGTCGGCGAGGTCCTCGTCGGTGCGCAGGTGGATCTTCAGCAGGTCGCTGCGGCCGACGATGCCGATCAGACAGTCCTCGGCGTCGACCACCGGGAGGCGTTTGAAGTGGCCGCGAGCCATGGTCCGGGCGGGGGCGGTGGCACACCATCGGCGTCTTTCCCGGACCTGTCGGCGGCTCCGGGGCGCGCATACCGGGCTGCCCGGGGATCGTGCGCATCGGCAGCCGGGTGCGCGTGGCGGAAGCCGACAGCCGGTTCGTCGGGCTCGCCGTCAACGGACAGCACGGGCCTCTGCCAGGTTGAGATCGAGTCGGCGGGGGGTTCCATGAGCAGGACACGGGCGTCCGAGCGTGGTTTCCGGCGCCCGGCCGGGCCTACGGCGCGGTGATCCCGGTGGTGGGGCGCGGTCGGTGGTGCGACGCTGAGGCCATGAGTGGACACCGACCGACAGCCCGTCCATTCCCTCTCGCGGTGGCCTTCGCCGTGCCGGCCCTCTACGCGCTGTGGATCCGGCCGCGGCTGCTGACCTGGGGCGCGACCCGGGACGAGAGCACGAGTGTCTACCCCGGCGACGAACTAGTCGCCGAGGCGGACAGTTCGTCGACCATGGCCACGACCCTTCCGGCGCCACCCGAGGCGGTCTGGGCCTGGCTGGTGCAGATGGGCGGCGACCGCGGAGGCTGGTACAGCTGGGACAGGCTGGACCACTACGGCGAGCCGAGTGCGGAGCGGATCGTGCCGCAGTGGCAGGACCTGGAGGAGGGGCAGCACCTGCTCACCGCGCCCGACGGCCGGTCCTGGTTCACCGTGGCCGTCCTGGAGCCGAACCGAACCCTGGTGCTGAGAGCGGACCTGAAGCTGCCCTCCGGCCGCTCCTACGACATCCGGACCGGTTCCCTGCCCCGGGCACACATGGACGGCATCTGGGGCTTCCATCTGCGGCCCGCCCCCGGTGACCGGACCCGTCTGGTCGTCCGCACCCGCGGCGTGAGCCGCCCGCGGCCATTGACCCGGCCGTTCGACCTGCTGCTGGGAGAACCCGCACACTTCGTCATGCAAACCCGCCAGTTCCACAACCTGCGCACCCGGGTGGGCGCACAGGCGTGACCTCGACCGCCGGCTGCAACGCCGTGGCGGCCACCGCCATGGCCACCGATGCCACCGCCGGAGCGCTCGCCGACGGCTACGGCACTTTACGTGAATGATCTTGCTCGTCGTAGGACGCCTCGAGTCGAGTTGCGCTTTTCCCTCCGTGGACATCGACCTGCAAGGACATCGGCATCTCCGCTCCGGCCGGCCCGCTGGTCCTGACTGTGCACGGCGGCACGGCTGTTCTCGATGTCGTCGGGGTGGGCGACGATCGCGAGCGCGTGCCGGTCACCGGGCATGTCTTCGAGCGGTGTGCTGCTCGTACCGACGATACGGCCCGGCGGCTCTCCGGTGGATCGGCGTGGTCATCGGCGTACACGGGAGGCGGCACGCGCACGCGCACGCCGCCTCCCGCGGGGTCATCTCACGAAGTTCCGCGTCAGCTGGGAGACGTTCTCGCTGACCAGCAGCCAGGCGTGCTCCACACAGCCCACGTTGGTGTTCGTCGCACCCGAGAGCACCGTGCTGGTGTCAGGGTTGATCAGCTCGTCGCACGACGACCAGAACGTCCCGTAGTTCACCGCGCCCGGCGTCTCGTCACCCGAGTTCAGCTGGGTCAGGAAGGAACTGGCCGCCGCCATCTCCTTGCACGACGCCACCGCCCAGTCGCACACCTGGGCCGCGTTGGTGCCGTGGTTGGGGCCGCCCAGGGACACCCAGTCGTCCACGTAGGACGTACCGCCGAGAAACTTCAGGTACCACCGCGAGCCCAGGCCGCCCATCGAGTGCGTCACCACGTCGACCTTGGCGGCGCCGGTGCGCGCGCGAAGGGCGTTGACCTGGTCACGGATCTGCGCGGCCGTCGTCTGGTTCGACTGCAACGGGTTGTAGGACATCGCGTACAGCCGGTCGGCGGGCCAGCCCGAGTTCTTGAAGTCGGACACCATGAGATCGAAGTTCCACGCACCGCCCTTGTAGCCGTGGACGAAGAGCACGGGATCGGGTACTGCGGCCTGGGCCGGAGCCGACGGCAGCAGCACCGCGGCCACCGCGGCACAGGCCGTCGCGGCCGCGGACAGAGCACGGGCGAGTCGACGCATCGGAGTTCCTCACTCTCGTAGGGAGTCCGAGCGTGGGGGCGGCGCCGCCTTCCCGCCATCGGCAGAGTCGCCAGTCTTTACACTCCAGTAACTTCCAATTAGCGTACACAGCCATGCTGATGGGGCCTGATGGCGAGAGCGCGTTCGGCGAGCAGTCAGGTGGCGAAACTCCCGTATCCCCGGTCGAAGGCGTCGCCGTCCGCGTTCTGCGGGCCGTCCACGGCCACACCCGTGCCGCAGCGGAACTCACCGCCGCCCTCACTCCCCGCGAACGCGCCGGTGTCGATCCGCTCCCGGATCCCCTCTGTCGCCGGCTGCCGTCGGTCGAGGCCTACCGTATGCGCCTGGCCCAGGTGCCCGCGGCCGGCCGCCGCCTGCTGCTGCTCGCCGCCGCGGACCAGTACCCGGTGGAGAGCAGGGCCTTCCTGCGAGCCGTCGCGGCAGCCGGATACGACACGGCGGACCTGGCACCGGCCCAGGACGCCGGCCTCCTCCGGTCCACCGCCGCGGGAATCGAGTTCTGCGATCCCCTGCTGCGGGCGGTCGTGCACGACAGCGCCCGCCCCGAAGAGCGCCGTGCCGCCCACCAATTGCTGGCACGCGTGCTGGACCCGAAGACCGAGCGGCTCCCCTGGAACTGGCATCGCGCATGCACCTCGCTGGGCCCGAGCCGGCGACTGGCGAGGGATCTCGCCGCGACGCCCGTCGCCGACCACCGCATAGCGGCTCACCGGGCCGAGCGCGCCGCGCTGCTCTCCCCCGACTCCGCGGGGCGCCTCGCCGGCCTTGCCTCCGCCGCCCTGCACGCCTGGCGTGGCGGCCAGTCCGACCATGCCCGCAGGCTCCTCGCCGCCGCACAGAGCATCGCACCGGCCGCTGCGGGCCGCGACCCCCGGATATCTCTGCTCCGCGGAATCGTCACTCTGCGGTGCGGACACGCTCCCGCCGCATACGACGACCTGGCGGACGCGGCGGACGCGGCCGCCCCCGGTGCCGCCGCCCCACCGGTCCCGGCGTTCGCCACGTACGCGCTCGCGCATGCCGCCGAAGTCGGGCACTACACGGGCGATCTGCGGCGCTGCCAGCAGGTCGCCCGCCTCGCGGCGGCTCTCTCCGGCCAGGACCCGCCACCGTCCGCGCCGGCCGACCGGGCGCTCCTGGCCGGCCTGGCCGGGGTCGCCGCGGCCGCCCGCGGCAGATACGGCGAGTCGGTGGGCCGGCTGCGCGAGGCCGTGGCGCTGGCCCGGCTCAGCGACGACCCCACGGCACTGGTGCACGCCACCATGGCGGCCCTCTACCTCGGCGACGACGATCACGCCCTCGCCGCGTCCCACCAGGCCGAGGCGGCCGCCCGGGCCCAGGGGGAGCTGTCCGCGCTGCCGCAGGCCCTGGAGTTCCGCGCCTACGCCGAGGCCTGGTCCGGGCGGCTCGACGCCGCGACCACCACCGCGGTCCACGCGCTGCGTCTCGCCCAGGAGACGGGGCAGGACAACATCGCCTGCCATGTGCGGGCGGGCATGGCCCTGTTGGCCGCGGTCCGGGGCGATAGCGGCGCCTGCCTGGCCCATGCCCGGAGCGCGCAGAGCCATGCGGCGGAGCACGGGATCGGTCTGGCCACCGCCCTGAGCCTGTGGGCGCTCGCCTATCTCGACCTCACCTTGGGCCGGCCCGCGGAGGCGGTCTCCAGACTGCGCGCGCTCGCTCGCCTGGGGCCGGGCCACGGACACCCCGCCATCCGGCGGCTCACCACGCCGCACTATGTGGAGGCCGCCGTCCGTACCGGCGACAGTTCCGCGGCCGCCGCGGCCCTCTCCGGGTACGAGCAGTGGGCGGCGACGGTGGCGAGCCCCGGGCATCTCGCCCTCGCCGCCCGGTGCCGCGCGCTGCTCTGCTCGGGCGAGCAGGCCCTCGGGCACTACCGCGAGGCCCTGGACCTGCACGACGCGGACGGCCGTCACCTCGAACGCGCCCGCACGGAGCTGCTGTACGGCATCGCGCTGCGCAGGATGCGCCATCGCCCGGAGGCGCGCGACCGGTTGCGCGCCGCCCACCAGGCGTTCGAACAGTTCGGCGCGCAGCCGAGCGCCCGCCAGGCGGCGGCCGAACTGCGGGCGATGGGCGACCCCGTCGCCGGGCCGGCGGGCACGTCCGGGGAGGCCCCGGCCCGCGTTCCGGGGATCCAGATCCTCACCGCCCAACAATCACTGATCGCCAGGATGGTCGCCAACGGCGCCACCAACCGAGAGATCGCCACCCGCCTGGTCCTCAGCCCTCGTACGGTGGACCACCACTTGCGCAGTATCTACGCGCGCCTCGGCATCTGCTCCCGGGTGGAGCTGGCCCGCCTGGTCGACGTCTGATCAGACCGCACTCCCGGCATCACCCGGCGGGGTACGAGCCTCGGGCTCGCGGGGTCCGCACGCCCGCAACGCAGTCCGGGGCGGTGGCCGTCGTGCTGAGCCTGTGGCCCGGGTACGACGGTGTCCTCGAGTTCGCCTTCGCCCCCGCCGACCGGCGGGCCGCTCCCGTCCACGCCGCCGGCCGCAAGGCCTGCTGCCCTCACCTGGCAGAGCCCGCCGGGCGAGGCCCCGGAACAGTCGGACCGGCGCGAACCGACCGCCGCCCCGGCTCCGTGGCGTGAGAAGTTCCCCGCCGTCCATGTCGTCGAGCACCTCAGCCACGAGAGCCCGGCCCTGGGCCGTCGTGGACATCACCCCGGGGGCCGGACTCCTGGCTCGCGGGATTGCGGTCGTCGTACAACCACTACGACACCGGCTGGGCCTGGGTCTTCGACGATCGCGGCCCGTGGTGAGGTGCGCGAGGAGTACGTCCACGCCGCCGGCGTCGACATCCAGTCGCCTGACGCTCCGGGCGTCCTGTACGCCCACGGCGGCGTCGCCGGAGACCACAGCCTCTACGTCAAGGACCGCCGTCTGCACTACGCCTTCAACTGGGTCGGCACCCACCTCCAGAACGTGGAGAGCGACCGCGACATCACCCCGGGCCGGCACGTCCTCACCGCCGAGTTCACCGCCAAGGGACGCAGCGCCGGAACCGGGCCGAAGGCCGGGAACAGCGGGCAGAACACCGAGGCGTTCTTCAGCGTGCCCGGAACCGACACGTACAGCTCGGGGCACCGGCCGAGCAGCGACGCCACCCGCTCACCCCGTCCGACGCCGAGCGTGCGCAGCGCGTTCGCGAACCGGTTGCTGCGGCGGGCCAGGTCCGCGCAGGACAGGGGGGTGACCGTGCGGTCGGCCGCCACACCTCAGCGCCGTCTTCACGTCCCGCCCCCGCCACCACGTGCCGATCCACCGCCTCGTACGCGATGTTCGGCCCCCGGCCCCCGGGCAGGCCGTCGAGCCGCTCCCGGTCCTGCCGCCAGGAGAAGCCGCGCCGGTCCTACGAGCGGTCGGCCGGGGACGAGAGCGCGTCCGGCGTTCCGGGCACGAGTCGCTCGTCGTCCACCACGACACCCTTCCGACGGCGCTTCGCTCCGATTCCAGCCTGTCGCTCGGCTCCTCGCGGTTTCCTGGGCCGAACGGGCCTGTCGGCGGGCCCGGAGGGTCCCGGCCACCATCGCCGGCGGCCGGTCGAACGCCGGTCTGCTCCCGCCCCGCGCAGACGCGACGCGGACATCCGTCTACTCGTCCGCTTCGGCGAGGATCATGCTCCCCGTCGTCGCTCCCCCGTCGACCACGAACTCGCAACCCGTGGAGTAGGTGGCCTCGGCGGCGATGAACAGGACCATCCGGGCCACCTCCTCCGGCGTGCCGAAACGGGCGATCGGCTGCGCCTGCGCGATGGACTCGTCCATGCCCTCGGTCATCGGCGTCCTGATCGGGCCCGGATGGACCGAGCACACGCGTACACCGTCGGCGGCCAGTTCCAGCGCAGCCGTCTTCGTCAGCCCGCGCAGGCCCCACTTGCTCGCCACGTAGGCGCCGAGGTTGGCGTACCCCATCAGGCCGGCGGTCGAGGAGATGTTGATCACGGCCCCGCCGCCCGCGCGGCGCAGCGACGGGGCGACCGTGCGCAGACCGAGCCACGCGCCGTACAGGTTGACGTCGACCACGCGGCGGAACGACTCCGGCGTCTGCTCCTCGATCGCGCCGAACTCCACGATGCCCGCGTTGTTGACCAGAAGGGACACCGGCCCGTAGGCGTCCTCGGTCCCGGCGACGGCGGCGGCCCAGTCGTCCGGGCTGGTGACGTCCAAGCGCAGGTACCGCGCACGGCTCCCGAGCTCGGCTGCCAGTGCCCGGCCCTCATCGGCGAGGACGTCCGCCACCGCCACGGCGGCGCCCTCTGCCACGCAGCCCCGGACGACGGCCGCTCCGATCCCCCGCGCGCCGCCGGTGACGATCGCGGTACGCCCGCTCAGACGGTTCACGACGATCTCCCGTCTCTTCCACCTCCACGCGCCGACCCGCGCCACGGTGCCCTTCCAGCCTGGACCGGCTACACCCGTCCGGCACCCCGGAGCCGGCCCACCGTGCCCGGCGTGCGGTGCCGGACCGGGCCCGTCGCCCCTGGTCTCGGGGCCGGTCGGCCCAGGCCCGGAACGGCGGGCCGGGGCGATGCTGGACACACCACCGGTGGGAGGGGCCCGTGCACACCTCGCACCGTCGTGTCGACTGCCCGTCGCCAGGCGGGCCGAGGGAGCGGCCCGCCATGAGCGATCAGGCCCTCACTTTGGAGCAGCTGCAGCTACTGGCCGGTGCCGCCGGCGCAGCACCCTCGATCCACAACAGCCGGCCCCGGCGTTTCCGCCTGCCCCCCCCCGACGCGGACGGGCTCGTGGTCTACGGAGACCCGCAGCGGGCGGTGCGGCTCACCGACCTGTACGGCAGGGCCCTGCACGTCTCGGCGGGCGCCGCCGTGTTCAACCTGCGGGTCGCGGCCGCCCGCCCGGGCCGTGATCCGCGGGTGCCGCTGCCCCCTGACCGGGCCGACTCGCATCTGCTCGCCGTGGCCGATCTCTCCCTACCCGTCATGAGCCCCGATCCCTTCGGCCGGGACCTCTACCCGGCGGTCCGTCACCGCCACTCCGGCCGCCAGCCCTTCGCCAACCGCGACGTACCGGAGGCGGTATTCGGCGGACTCATCACCGCGTGCGTCGACGGAGGAGTCCTGCTGTCCCTCCTGGAGGAGGCCGGGGTGCGCCGGGTCCTCAGCGCCGGTCCCGGCGGTCCTCGCGCCGGTCACTGCGGCGGTCGACCCCGCGGGCGACGACCGTTGCCGTCCCCGCGACCGCCGCTGTGCGAACAACGGGGGCGCCGATGACCCCACGTCGTCCTCTGCGCGTGGGTCCGAGGGGCATCTCATTCTCCTTCTTCGTCGGCTTCGATCGAGGCCAGGAGGGCCTGGATCGGAATACGCCCGTTGGCGATGAGCTGGCCTCCCGAGCGGCGTGCGGCGGCGGCGAGGGGCCCCCGCCCACACGTTCTCCCAGACCAGCACCCCGGCTGTCGTACCGGGCTCCATGGCGGCGGCCAGGTTGACGACGTCCTCTTCCGCGAGCAGGCCGGCCAGCTGCGCCTCTGCGGCGCGCAGCTCGCCGGCGCTCTGGAGGTCATCGACCTCCATGACATCCAGCTCCCCGCCTGCCCCCTTCGTCAGGCCGCCGTCTGTCGCCGAGGCCTGAGGCTTCGGGGCCGCGGTCAGGCTGCGGCGCCGCGCAGCAGGATCGCGGCGATGAAGTCCGGCGCCTGGCGGGCGCCCATGTCGCCTTCGAGGGTCAGCTCCCACGCGGTCTCGGCCAGGCCGCAGAACGTCGAGGCCAGCCACTTGGCCGGCATGTCATTGCGCAGCAGCCCGGCTCTCTGGCCGCGCTTGAAGAGCTCGACGGTCCGGCCGAAGACCGAATCCGCCCGCCTGCTGGCCTCGGGAACACCCAGGACGTCGGGTTCGACGTAGACGAGGTTCCACAGCTGGGCGAACGGTGGGTACTCGGCGACCAGCGCGGCGAGGACCTGCCCCATGGGTGCGGTATCGGCCTCGGCCTGGGACAGGGCCCGGTCACAGTCGTCGAGGATCTTCGCGGCCATCGCCTGCACCAGGTCCTGGCGGGTGGGAAACAGGCGGACCAGGGTCGCCCGGCTGATACCCGCGCGTTTGGCGATGAGCTGCATGGACGCCGCCCGGTCCTTGGCCAGTACCGGGATCGCCGAGTCCAGTACCTCTGCCGCGTCGGTACGCATCGCCGGTCAGCTCCCCATGCCTCTATTGACACATCAGTGCCTCAATATATGCTGTGCAGTGTCAGACTCATTGTACTGAAGGAGGGGGCTATCGCCGTTCCCCGCGGCCTGACCTGCTCCTGGTGATGCACCGTCTGTTCGTCACCACGCCGCTGCTGCCGCGGAAATCACCGACGCTCGAAACCAGGGCGCCGGCTCCGGCCCCGACCGCCGACGACTTCTCAGGCGGTGCCCCGGCACATAAGACCGACCGGCAATTGGGGGGCGGCGTCGCGACGCCATGGCTGTCGCCCGGACGGCTTCTCCTCGGTCGCCGCAGCTCCGCTGCGGCTCCCTCGTCGGCACCGCCCGGACTCGGCCCTGACGCCGTTCCTTCACCCACCCCCCAATTGCCGGTCGGTCTAAGTGACCGCTCCACCTGAGTCCCGACGCCGGGCCCTGCCCCATGCCGCGCCACGCGGGACTTGACGGTCCGCATGGACCGGCAAGCGGATACACACTGCCGCGCATGCGGCGGCCCCATCGAGTCGGGGCCGTCACCGGAAGCTGCGTGGCTCCTTCACCCATGCAGGCAGGTCGCCGAGCGCAACGACGCGTTCATCGGCAGCTCTGTGGAAGCCCGTGACAGATCGCAGATCGGTAGAACAGCCATGACGATGCACCGCCGACGTTTCCTGACGACCATGGGGCTGGGCCTGACCGGCATGGCCGCTCTCGGCTCCTTGTCTGCCTGCGACAACGGGGACGGTGATGAGAACGGCTCACCGGGCTCGTCCGAGCGCCAGAGGGTGATCGTCGTCGGCGCCGGGATCAGCGGCCTGGGAGCCGCCCGCTACCTGGCCGACAAGGGCCACGACGTCTCGGTGCTCGAAGCGCGCGATCGGATCGGCGGCCGCATCTGGACCAGTCAGCAGTGGACCGGCGCGCCGCTCGATCTGGGCGCCTCGTGGATCCACGGCATCGACAAGAACCCGATCACCGCGTTGGCCGCGAAGGCGAACGCGAAGACGGTCGTGACGGATCTCGAAAGCATCACCGACTATTCCGCCGACGGCACCAAGTTGAGCGGCGCTCAGACCCAGGCGCTGGAACGCTGGCGGAAGAAGGGCGCCGACGCGCTGGCCTCGTTCCAGGGCGAGGAGGGCAAGGACGCGTCGGTGCGCGGCGTCGTTGAGGACGCGGTCGACTGGTCCTCGCTGTCGGACGAGGACAGGGCCCTGCTCAACTACAGCATGAACGACTACGAGCACGAGTACTCCGGCAGCGTGGAGCAGATGTCGGGCCTGCACTTCGACGAGGACAACAAGGTCAAGGGCAAGGACGTGTTGTTCCCGCAGGGCTACCACCAGATCACCGATCTGCTCGCGGCCGAGCTGTCCGTCCGGACCGGGCAGGTCGTCAAGCGCATCGACTGGAACTCCGGCGGCGTGACGGTCACCACCGACAAGGGCGCCTTCCAGGCCGATCGGGTGGTGGTCACGCTGCCGTTGGGTGTGCTCCAAGGCGGCGCCGTGAAGTTCGGCCCCGGCCTGCCCGGCAAGAAGCTCACCGCCATCGGCAGGCTCGGCATGGGGGTTCTCAACAAGTGCTACCTGCGCTTCCCCATCGCGTTCTGGGCGGACACCGACTGGCTGGGCTACGTACCGCGCGTCGACAGGTACGGCCAGTGGACGCAGTGGATCAACATCACCCGCCCCACCGGCCAGCCGGTCCTGCTCGGCTTCAACGCCGCCGACTTCGGCCGCACCATCGAGGGCTGGAGCGACACCCAGATCGTCGACAGCGCCATGGCCACGCTCAGGACCATGTACGGCAGCGGCATCCCCGCACCGCTCGACCACCAGATCACCCGCTGGGCGTCCGACCCGTACGCACTGGGCTCGTACTCGTTCACCAAGCTCGGCTCCACGCCGGCCATGCGCGACCAACTCGCGGCCGCCGTCGACGGTCGCGTGCACTTCGCCGGCGAGGCCACCCACAGGGGCGACCCCGCCACCGTCCACGGCGCCTACCTGTCGGGCATCCGCGCGGCCAAGGAGATCGCCGGCTGAACCGCTGATCACACGGCGAAGCCCCGGGTTGTCCACCATGGCCCCGCGGGCCACCCTCCACGCCCCGCGGGACGGCAGCCCCCGCCGGTGTTCACCCCCGAGAGCACCGGCGGGGGCACGCCTGGGTCGGCACCCCTCAGCCGCCCACGACGCGCCCCTCACGACCCGGCCACGCCCCGCCCGACCGGTCGGACGGGGCCGACACCGACACCGACAGCGACCGCGGCCGGATATGATCCGCTGCGATTCCGGACGCTGGCCACACCCGGGGCGCCACTGCCGCCGCACCCGTTCCACCGCGCCCCGTACCCACCGCACGACCCGCTGGGAGCCAGCATGACCACACAGCCCTTCGGCACCCAACTGTCCTCCGCCTTCCAGCCGCTGGGCCTCGAGGACCCCCGCGAGGTCGGCGGCTACCGCGTGTGCGCGCGGCTCGGCGCGGGCGGCATGGGACGCGTCTACCTCGCCTACACCCCCGCAGGCCGCCCCGTCGCGCTCAAGGTGGTCCGGCCCGAGTTGGCCGAGGACCCCGAGTTCCGGCACCGCTTCGCCCAGGAAGTCGCCAGCGCCCGGCGCATCCACGGCCTCTACACCGCCCAGGTCATCGACGCCGGCACCGACGCCACCACCCCCTGGCTCGCCACCACCTTCGTGCCCGGCCCCTCCCTCCAGCAGGTCGTCCACCGCCACGGCCCGCTGCCCGAACGCACCGTCCTGCTGCTCCTCGCCGGCATCGCCGAGGCCCTGCAGGCGATCCACGCCGCAGGCGTCGTCCACCGCGACCTCAAGCCCGGCAACGTCCTCGTCGCCGCCGACGGCCCGCGCGTCATCGACTTCGGCATTGCCCGCGCCGCCGACGCCAGCCCCCTCACCGGCACCGGCCTGCGCATCGGCTCACCCGGCTTCATGGCTCCCGAACAGGTCCTCGGACGGCCCGCCACGGCGGCCACCGACGTCTTCGCGCTGGGCGCCCTCACCGCATACATCGCCTCCGGCGCATCCCCGTTCGGCGACGGTCCCGAGCCCGCCGCCCTGTACCGGGCGGTGCACGAGGAGCCCGACCTGTCCCGCCTTCCGTACGGGCTGCACGAGCTGGTCCGGTACTGCCTGGCCAAGAACCCCGAGGACCGGCCGGGCACCGCCTGGCTGATCGATGCCGCCCGCCACCATCCCGCGACCGGAGGGGAACTGCGCTTCTCCGACGGCTGGCTGCCGCAGCAGGTCAGCAGCGAACTGAACCGCCAGACCGAGCTGCCGGCCACCCCTCTCCCGCGCGCCACCGTTCTCGACCCGGCCGCGGCCGACGCCGCCACCGCACGTGTCCCCGCCCCGACCCCCACCCGCCTGGAGGCCGCCCCGACCGCAGGACGCAGATCCACGAGAACCGCACGCCGAGGCACCCGCACCGCACTCCTGACGGGCACCGCCCTCCTCATCGCCGCCGCCACGGCCGCCTTCCTGCTGCTCGACCACTCCGACTACTTCGACGACTCCGGCGACCAGAAGGCCACCGCTGCCGAGAGCGTCTCCCCGTCTGCCGGTGCCACCCCGTCCACCTCTTCCGCATCTCCGCAGCCGGCTGCGACCCCCGGCTACACCGCCGTCTACACGGACCTCGAACTCACCTCCCCCGACTCCGACCACGAGTTCGACCTCAAAGCCGGGAAGGTCACCCAGGACACGTCCGGCTGGTACCTGGGCCGCGAGGCCGGCGCCTTCTACATCCCCGAGGACAGCGACGCCTACCTCCCGCCGGCCGGCGCCCTCGCCCTCCCCGACTGCCTCAAGGGCATCGACACCCGTCCCACCTCGACCCTGCCCTTCACCACCCTGCACGCCGACCGCAGCTTCTGCGTGCGCGCCCACGGCGGCCAGGACATCGCCGTCGTCCGTACGCTCACCACGGCCTCGGACGACGGCCCGGTCAAGGTCTCCGTCACCTACTACCGCCGTTCCGGCTGACCTGCCCGGACCACCGCCTGCGCCAGGCCGGGCGCCGCCCCGCACCGTGACTCCGGCGGCCACATCTCCGGGCCGCCCGTCATCGGCCGTCAGCTTCCCGTTCGGCCGCCGGCGCCCCGCGCGCCGCCCAGGCAAGCCTTCCATGTAGCCCTCGGAGTCGTCCAAGGTGTCCCCACCGGCGGAGCGCAGCCGCCCCTGCGCCGTTCCCTCGTGGCTGGCGTAGCTGGTCAGGTAGCGCACCAGCCGGTGCGGGTCACCGTCTATTGATCGACTGCATGGCGTGGTTCACTGGCGGTGATCTTCACGGTCGAGGTGTCCGCAAAGATCACCGCCATGTGTGTCTGCGTGTGCAAGCCGCTCTATGACTCGTCGTTGACGGATGATCAGTGGGCGGTGATCGAGCCGCTGCTGCCGGTGCGGGATCCGCGCCGGGCCGGCCGTCGGCTGAAGTTCCCGCGCCGGCTGGTCGTGGACACCGTGCTGTACGTGCTGGTCAGCGACTGCGCGTGACGGTTGGTGCCGCACGACCTCGCCCCGTGGGACGTCGCCTATCGCTGGTTCCGCGCCTGGACGGCGGACGGCACCTGGGATCGGGTCCACGACACGCTGCGGGAGCGGGTCCGGGTGGCGGACGGCCGGGACCCACGGCCCTCGGCGGCGGTGCTGGACTCGCAGTCGGCCCGCAGCCACCAGGGCGGGCAGGCAATCGGCTACGACGCGGGAAAGCGGGTGCGGGGCCGCAAGCGACACCTGCTCGTGGACACCGGCGGGCTCGTGCTGCGGGCGGTCGTCCACTCGGCCTCGGTGCAGGACCGGGCGGGCGCGAAGCTGGTCCTCGCCGGGATCCGAGAGGAGTTTCCGCAGATCGGGCTGGTCTGGGTCGACGGCGGCTACGTCAACGTCGGCGATGCCGGCTGGTCGGCTGGGCGGCCGAGCGGGAGAACCTGGAGATCGTCGCCGTGCCGCGCAACGCGGATGTGAAAGGCTTCCAGGTGCTGCCCCGCAGGTGGGTGGTCGAGCGGACATTCTCCTGGTTGGGACGGTGCAGACGGTTGGCCCGGGACTACGAGCGCAAGACCGCGCACGCCGAATCGATGATCAAGGTCGCCATGATCCGGCTCATGGCCGCCCGGCTCGCCGGCGAGGAGATCGAACCACGCGGCCCCATCGAGACCGAAGCAGCCCGCCGCCTCGCCGACGACCTCAAGAACCAGTAGTCACCCGATTACCCAACACTTTCTCAGCCGTCCAACAGCTGATCGCCGCTTCGGCAAGGACGCCGTTGCTCACCGACTGCCTTGGGGAACCGGTCGTCGGGTGCGGTGGCCCTCGGACGGCAAGGCCCGATCAGGTGCGCGGCAGGCCTTGCCGACGTCGCCGGGTGCGGTTCGTGGCGCGGGACGTGAGGTGTTCCCAGTTGCGGTGCGCGATGTCGGCCTTCTGCTCGTCGGTGAAGGGGGCGTCCTCCAGGAAGGACCGGGCGGCGCCGGCGCTGGTGTCCACGAAGGGGAAGCCGCCGGGGCGGAACCCGTAGGTGAAGGGGTAGTCGGTGGAGTACAGCATCCGCTCGGTCCCCACGACTTCGGCGGTCCACCGGAGGTAGCGGGGGCTGACGGTGCCGCTGCCGGCGATCCAGAAGTTCTGCTTGAAGTAGTCGGCGAGCGGGCGGGCCAGGCCACCGGCGTCGGCGAAGAACCCGGTGTGGTCGAGGTAGAAGAGCACGACCTCTCCCCAGTGGCCGGCGATCACCTGGAGATCGGGGTGCCGGTCGAAGACGCCGGAGAAGATCATTCGCAGGTACTGCACGCCCAGGTCGTAGTACCAGCCGATCGCAGGGCCTGCCAGTGCCGTCCCGATGGACCCGATGTTGGAGTAGTAGGCGTCCATCACCGCCTGCACGGGCATCTGCGGATGGAAGTGGAGGGGGACCTGAAGCCGCTCCGCAGCGGCGTACAGCTCGTCGTACTCGGGGTCGTCGGCGAGCTTGGATCCGGTGCGTCCGTAGAGCATGGCGCCGGGGAATCCCAGCTCGGTGACCGCCCGCTCCAGCTCCGCGGCCGCGGCCGACGGCGACTGTGTCGGGATCGCCGCGAACGCCTGGAACCGGTCGGGATTGCCGGCCACGACCGCCGCGAGCTGGTCGTTGGTGTCGCGGGCCGCGGCGACCGCATCCGCGTCGGGCAGGTTCTGCACGCCCGGTGAGGAGATCGACAGCACCGCCACGTCGACTCCTTGGTCGTCCATGTGCGCAAGCCTCGTCTCCGCGGTGTCGCGCAGTCGGCGGGCGACGGGGCTGTCGCCGAACCCCAGGTTCGGCAGCTCCGGCACCCCGGACCGCGACCATGCCTCCATGATCGCGGGCAGGGCCACGTGCTCTTCCAGCGCGATGATCCGCAGTCGGTCGGACATGCAGTGCTCCCCCATGCTTGTTTCCAGTGGAATCATCATGAGCGTATCACTGATACTAACGACGGAACCGTTCACGCGATATCGTTGATCCATGTCACGACGTCCACCCGGCGGGAGCAGCGCCTCCGACGCTGCGGCCATCGGTCGCGAACAGACCCGACAGCGGGTCATCGAGGCCGCCGTCGACCTGCTGACCCGAGGCGGGCGCGAGGCGGTCACCACCCGCGCCGTCGCCGAGACGGCGGGCCTTCAGCCGCCGGCCATCTACCGGCTGTTCGGCGACAAGGACGGGCTGCTCGATGCGGTGGCCGAGCACGGCTTCGCCGCGTTTCTCGCCACCAAGCACGTCGACCCCGACCCGCAGGACCCCGTCGAGGACCTGAGAGCCGGATGGGATGTCGCGGTCGAGTTCGGCCTGGCCAATCCCGCGCTGTACACGCTGATGTACAGCGAGCCCACCAGGGCCACCTCGGCCGCCTTCAAGGCCGGCATGGAGATCCTGATGGGCCGCATCCGGCGCCTCGCCGCCGGCGGCTGGCTCCGCGTCGACGAGGAGCTCGCGGCCCAGATCATCCATGCCACGGCGCGCGGCGCGGTGCTCACCTGGCTGTCCCTGCCGGAGCACCGGCGCGACCCGGCCCTGTTGACCACTATGCGGGAGTCCATGGTCGCCGCCGTGACCGGTCAACGACCCGCCGTGCAGGACGCGGGCCCGGCGGGCGCCGCCCGCGCCCTGCGCGCAGCGCTGCCCGAGCAGACGACCCTCAGCAGCGCGGAACAACATCTGCTGAGGGAGTGGCTGGGCCGCCTCGCCGCCGACGGTTGAGGCATCGTCGGCTCGAGCGTCTCCGCAGGGTGAGGCTCCGCATGGGCAATGGCCGAAGGATTGTCGGCTATCCGGTGAGTGCCTGGGTCCCTATGACGGCGAGGAGCGCGAGGCGTTCGGCGTCCTGACTGCCGGGTTCGGCTGTGTAGATCATGATGCGCAGGTCGTTGCCTGCGACGACGAGTACGTCGCAGTCCAGCGTGAGAGCGCCGACGTGGGGGTGGTCGATGGTCTTGCGGGCGAACTGGTGCTCGCCGACAGCGACGGCTTCCCAGAGGTCATCGAACTCGGCGCTTCTGGTGCGCAGTTGGGAGACGAGGTGTTGCAGTCGCCGATCGGCCGGGTAGCGGCCTGCTGTTCTGCGCAGGTCGGCGACCTGCGCGGCACGTAGTGCGCCCCGGGATTCGGGGGTGTCACGTACGCGGGTGCCGGTGCCGAGGAAGTTGCGCCACACGGCGTTGAGGTCGTTGCCGTGCCATTCCCCCATCAGCGCCGTGTACAGGGGGTTGGCGAGCAGCTGGGTCCATGTGGCGTCGAAGACCGCGACGGGTGTGCCGGTGAGTCGGTCCAGCATCCGCTGGACGCTGGGCGTGATGTGCGCCGGGACCGTCTCCGGCCCCGGGGGAACGAGGCCGGCGAGTTGGAAGAGATGGGCGCGCCGGCCGGTGGTGAGCCGCAGGGCCCGGGCGAGGGCTTCGACGACCTGCGCGGAGGGGCTGGTGGCCCGGCCCTGTTCGAGGCGGGTGACGTAGTCGACGGAGATACCGGCCAGCTGGGCCAGCTCTTCGCGCCGCAGCCCTGTGGCGCGCCGGTGACCGCCTGCGGAAAAGCCCGCCGCCTCCGGTGAGACCTGGTCACGCCAGCGCCGCAGGGCTGCGCCGAGTTCTGTCGTTGCCATACCGGACAGTCTGGCTCATGTGCCACCAGGCGTGCCTGGTACCGGTAGTCCTACGAAGGCGGGTCTACTACCTGTTCCCGTGTTCTGTACCCATCGTGGAGGCATGACAGCGACAGGAACATCTGCCGCCCCCGCAGTGGGCTGGATCGGACTGGGCGACCAGGGCCTGCCCATGGCGAGGGCCGTCGCCCAAGCCGGGTTCCCCCTGCACGCCTGGGCGCGGCGGCCCGTTTCCCTGGACGGGCTGAGCGGCGTGCCGCACGTCCGCCACAACGACATCAAGGACCTGGCCGCCGCGAGCGACATCGTCGCCCTGTGCGTCGGCACGGACGACGACGTTCTGCGGCTGGCCGAGCGGTTGCTGGACGGACTGCGTCCGGGGTCGGTCGTCGTCAATCACGGCACGGGCCTGCCCAGCGCCGCCGTGCGGCTCACCGAGGTGTGCGCCACGGTCGGCGTCGAGGTTCTGGACGCTCCGGTCAGCGGCGGCCGGCCGGGCGCCGAAGAACACCGGCTGACCACCATGGTCGGCGGACCCCAGCCGGTGGCCGAGCGGTGCGAGAAGGTCTTCACCTCCTTCTCCCGCCACGTCGTCCACCTCGGCGCTGCAGGGGCCGGGCAGACGGCGAAGCTGTTCAACAACGCGCTGCTGATGCTGAACCAGGCCGCCATCGTCGACATCGTCGGCCTGGCCGCCGAATTGAAGCTGGACGTGCCCCGGCTGGTCGAGGTGCTGAAACTGGGCAGCGCCTCCAGCACCGCCCTGACCCTCCTGAACACCATGGTCACCCCCGACACCGTCGAACACCTCTCCGCCGTCCAGGCGCTGGACATCGAGCTGTTCGACCAGGCCATGGGCGAGGCGCGCATCGACTCCGACGCTGTCACCGCACGGGGACTCACCGGCGCCCGCGGGCTGCCCGACCTCGTGGGCCGGCTCAACCCCTGACATCCCTCCTCATCTCACCTGTCGGCAAAGGACGAAAAGGCCCGTCATGAGCACAGAAGACGTCGCGCAGCTGGTGCTGCGCGAGCGGCAGAGCCGGGATCGCGGCTGGTACGAGGAGATGGCGGCCTGCTTCGCCGAGGAGTCGGTCGTGAAAATGAGCTGGTACTCCGGCAGCGGCGCCGGCTTCGTCCGTGCGACCCACGACATGGCCGGCCGCGGCGATCTTGCGGTCCACCGCCTGGGCCCGCCGATCGTGCGCATCGATCAGGACCGCGCGCTGGTGGAGCTGCCGCTGGTCATCGAGCGGCGTATCGAGGTCGACGGGGTCGAGGCCGACCTCGCTTCCGCCTGCCGCTCGCAGTACCGGGCCCACTGCGGCGCTGACGGGGTGTGGCGCATCGTGCGGATCACGTCGATCTACGAGAAGGACTCCCTCACCCCGGCCCTGCCCAACACCCGCCTGGACATCGACCCGCAGGTCCTGGCCGCCTACCGGCCCTCCTACCGGTGCCTGGCCTGGGACCTGAACCGCAAGGGCTACCAGGTCGGCGACGACCACCTCGGCGACGACCGGCCCGAGGCCGTCCGGGACCAGTACCGCGACGAAATGACCTGGCTCCGCGAGAGCCGCACCCCGGCCACCACGACCGGCAGCCGAAAGGACCGATCCGCATGAGCAGGGAACAGCGCGTCCGGGTCGACGCGATGCTGAGGCAGCCCCGACCCGGGGGCCCGCAGTCGGTCGAGGCGTTCCGGGACCGATTCGAGTCGGTGATGGCCCGGATGATCGTGCCGGGCGGCATCCGCACCACGCGGACGACGCTCGGCGACCGACCCGCACTGCACGTCGCGCCGGACGACAACCCGCGACCCGGGACGATCCTGTACTTCCACGGCGGCGGCTGGGTGGCCGGCTCCCCGGAGACCGCGCTGTCGATGACGGGACACCTCGTGGCCAAAACCGGGTTCACCTCGTACTCGCTGGACTACCGGCTTGCCCCCGAGCACCCGTTCCCGGCCGCGATCGACGACGCGCTGAGCGCCTACCGCGCCCTCCTCGACAGCGGGCAGGACCCTTCGGCCATCGCGTTCGCCGGGGACTCCGCCGGCGGCGCCCTCACCGTCACCACCTGCCTCGCCGCCCGCGACGCAGGACTTCCGCTGCCCGCCGCGATCGTGGCCTTCTCGCCCTCCCTGGACGCCACCGGGTCGGGCGAGAGCATGGACACCAAGGCGGGCATCGACCCGATCTTCACCCGCGAATACCTCGCGGAGACCATCGCGCCCCGGTACCTCGCGGGTCAGGACCCGCGCCACCCGCTGGTGAGCCCGGCCCTGTCAGCCGACCCGACCGGCCTCCCGCCGATGCTCCTCCAGGCGGGCACGAACGAGGTCCTCCTGGACGACTCGACCCGCATGGCCGCCCGCGCCCGCACCGCCGGCGTGAGCGTGATCCTCGACGTCACCGCCGACGTGCCCCACGTGTTCCAGTCCTTCGCCGGCGTCCTCGACGAGGCCGACGAGGCACTGGAGCGCGCAGCCCTCTTCCTCACCCAGCACGTCCGCGGCACCGAACCGGCGGCCGTGTCAGCGCGGTAAGGCCCGGAGCCGCCCGGCCCTCCGGCGGGCAGGCTCCGGTCCGGGCTGCTCGATGGCCCGAACAGTTGTCAACGGCCCAGCGAACTGGGCGAGCAAGGAAGGAAAACAGATGATCACCACACCGCCCCCCGGGGATGCAGACATGACCGCGCCGCAGCCTCACGTCCTCGTCACCGGCGGATCCGGCTTCATCGCCGGACACTGCATTCTCCAACTGCTGGAGCAGGGCTACCGGGTGCGCACGACCGTGCGCGCCCTCGGGCGCGAGTCCGAGGTCCGGACGCAGCTCGGCGACGCCGGGATGGTGAACGGCGGCGCGTTGAGTTTCGTGGCAGCGGACCTGGCGAGTGACGCAGGGTGGGCTGATGCCGTCGCCGGGTGCGACTTCGTGCTGCACGTGGCCTCTCCCGTGCACGTGGGGCAGGTCGAGAACGAGGACGATCTCATCGTTCCGGCGCGTGAAGGCACTCTGCGCGTGCTGCGCGCAGCACGCGATGCCGGTGTCAAACGGGTCGTCCTCACCTCTGCGTTCCATGCGGTCGCCTACGGCTACCCGCGCACCGACCACCAGTTCACCGAGGAGGACTGGAGCGTCCTCGACGGGCCAGGTGCCACCGCGTACACCAAGAGCAAGACGCTCTCCGAGCGCGCCGCGTGGGATTTCATCGACGCCGAGGGCGGTTCGACGGAACTCGCCACGATCCTTCCCGTCGCGGTCATGGGACCCGTGATGGGCAAGGCGATCTCCGGATCGAACCACCTCATCCAGCGAATCCTCGACGGGGCGATGCCCGGCTATCCCGATCTGTGGATCCCGATCGTCGACGTACGCGATGTGGCAAGCGCGCACCTGCTGGCCATGACCACCCCTGAAGCTGCCGGCCAGCGCTTCCTCACCGCCGGCGGACCGGCGATCTCGATGAAACGGATCGGCGCCGTCCTCAGAGCCAACCTCGGAGACGCAGCCAAGCACGTGCCGGTCCGGTCCGTCCCCGATGCCGTGGTGCGCATTGTTTCCCTCTTCAACAAGGAGCTCCGTACGGTCGTGCCCGACCTCGGCTTCGCCAGGAAGATGACCAGCGCAAAAGCCCACCGCGTGCTGGGCTGGCAGCCCCGCAACAGTCCTGAGGCCGCGATCCTCGCAACCGCCGAGAGCCTGATCAGGAAGGAACTCGTGAAAGCGTGACCTGGCGGCGCTCCGCCAGGAGACCGCCGGCCCGTACTGGGCTCGGGGTAGTCGCCTTCTCCCGATGGAGAGCGGTCTTCTTGCCGGAGTACGCACAGACCCTAACTCGAGCACCCCGAAAGCCCACGCACGCCAGACCAGCGACCAGCAACTTCACGATGCACACCGCTCATCGGGTCATGGCGAGGCGATCAGGCTTCCTTCGCGGGTTCGTGGTGGGTGCAGTCGGTCAGTCCGGCCGCGCTCAGAGTGAGGTGCCGGGCCAGCACCTCGGCCGCTGTGTCGGCGTCGCGGGCCAGCGCCGCCTCCTCCAGCCGACGGTGCTCGCCGACGTGGTCCCGGTCGGGGTGGCGGTGAGCGGACCAGCGGCGGGCCAGCTCGCTCGCGGTCCACATCCGGTCGAAGGTCTCCAGCAGGACGGGGTTGCCGCAACCCTCCAGCAGCGTGCGGTGAAAGACCCGGTGGGCCTCCGACCATGCGCCGCTGTAGTACTCGCCCTCCTCCGGCACGTGCGTCGGGGTGCGGGCCAGACGGTGGTGGGCGGCTCGAACGCGGGCCTCCCAGTCGACGTCGCCCCGCTCGACGGACATGCGCAGCACGACCGGTTCGACGGCCCGGCGGGCCTCTGTGATCTCCTGCCAGCGATGGTCGGAGAAGGCCGGGACGGCGAAGCCACGGTTGGGCAGCCGGTCGGCGAGGCCATCGCCCACCACCCGCACGAGCGCCTCGCGCACGACGGCCAGACTCACGCCCTGTTCCCTGGCCAGGTCCTGGGGCTTGAGGGCATCACCGGGGGCGTGGTCCCCACGCAGGATCGCGTCCCGCAGATGCGCGTAGACCTGCTCGGAGAGCATCTGTTTCCCCGACGAGGTTGAGGTGTGGGCCGTCTGGGTCATGCCGACAGCATAGACGATCTCACAAATAATCGATTATCAGTGTTATCGTCGATGGCATTCGATGAAAGGTGACTGTGATAGTCGACCTGCGCCCCGGCTTGGGTTGCTGCCAGGCTGACGTCGGCGTTCCGGCATGACCCGAAACGGTAACTGGCGGCTCGTCAGAGCTTGCCGTGCCCCCGAGATGTCTGCCGGACGTCGGCGTCGGCCTGGCCCACCCCGTTGGCTTGATCAGCAGCTTGTCCGCCATCTCCACGTGACTCATCACAGTTCTGCCACGCGGTGACTCCACCCAGGCCGACGCCGACCACGGTCGTCCTGCCCTTGAAGGAGAACAACCACGTGACCATGCTCGCAGAACAGGTCGACGGCGTCATCGGCGTCGACACGCACCGGGACACTCTTGCCGCAGCGGCCGTCAGCCCCATCGGCGCAGTTTTCGCCAGCACCGATTCACCTGCCAACGTCCGGGGTTACCAGCAGCTGCTGGGCTTCGTCCGCCAGCACATTCCGGGCCGGCGCTGCTGGGCGCTGGAGGGCACGGGCTCCTACGGCGCCGGGCTTACTGCCTTCCTGTACGCGGTTGGTGAAGCGTCGCCGAAGTGTGCCGGCCCAAGCGTCCCGCCGTCCGGGGCGGGCGCAAGACCGGCATGCTCGATGCCGTCCGCGCGGCCAGGGAGGTCCTGGCGACCGAACACCTCATCCGCCCACGACGCCGCGGTGAGCGCGAGGCACTCCGTGTCCTACTCACCACCCGCCAGAGCGCCGTTCTGGCCTGCACTGCTGCGATCAACCTGCTCAAGGCTCTGATCATCTCGGCGCCCGACGAGCTCCGCGTCGGACCCGAGGCATGAAAGAGCAAGGACCGGATTGCGTACTGCGCGAAGCTGCGGGACCGGCCGAGCCAGGACATCGAGCACCGTATGACCGTTCGCGCCCTGCGAAGCGCCGCTCACCGGATCGAAGCCCTGCGCTCTGAGGCGAAGGAGCTCGAAGCGGAGCTTCTCACGATCGTTCGTACGATCGCCCCCGAGCTGCTGGCGTTGCAGGGCGTCGGACCGATCAGCACTGCCCAGATCCTGGTCAGCTGGTCACACTCCGGTCGCTTCCGGTCCGAGGCAGCGTTTGCGGCATTCGCGGGTGTCGTGCCGATCCCCGCCTCGTCAGGGTTGACCAACCGGCACAGGATCAACCGCAGCGGAGACCGGCAGCTCAACCGGGCCCTCCACACGATCACGTTGATCCCCATCCGCCTCGGCCCGACCACTCGTGCCTACGTCGCCCGGCGAATCACCGAGGGAAAACCCGCGAGAGATGCACAACGCTGCCTCAAGCGAGCGATCTGTCGGCAGCTCTTCAAGCTCCTCGAACGAGGAGAACAGCCCGCACAGCTGATCACCACTGAAGACCCCCTCAAGCAGCTTGACTTGATATAGCAGCCTCAGGGGCACTGAGGAACAGGACGGGCAGGCCGACCGTCGCTACCTTCAGCGCCGCAAAGTCCAGGCCGGACAATCCTATTCAGGCGATGCTGCGGACCAGCGGCCGAAACCACTGGTCTGCCAGATACCGCCGTCGGCATCGATCGCGAAGCCCTCCGTGTCCGGCTGTCGTTCCAGCCAGGCACGCGCGCCGTCGCCCCGGGCGTACGCGGCGGTGGCGAAGGCGTCGGCGTCCGTGAGCGAGAGGGAGACGACGGTCAGGGCGGCGAGCGCATGCTCCGGCGGTGCTCCGGTGTGCGGGTCGAGAATGTGGCAGCCCCGTTCGGCGGGACCCGAGGTGGCGATGGCCGTGCTCTGCGCCTCCGCGCCGACCTCGACGACCGTCGCGAGTGCGCCGGGAACCAGCGGATCCGCGATGCCGATGCGCCAGGGGCCGCCCAGGAGCTGGATGTCACCACCGCCGTTCACGCACACGGCCGCGGCGGGCGCCGTCTCGGTCACCAGATGCGCCGCACGCTCCGTGGCCCACCCCTTCACCAGCCCCGTCGGATCCCAGTCGGCTCCGGATCGCGCGTACCGGGGCGTGAACCAGCCCTCCGTGCGCCGTTCCGCCTCCTCGCACAGCCGCCGCACCTCGCCCACCGCCGGGTCGCAGCCCTCGAAAGTCAACTCCCCTCGCGCCAGCCGGCTGACGTCGCTGTCCTCGCGGTACGTCGAGAACACCTGGTCCATGCGGTGCAGGAACGCGACGGTCTCCGCGAGCGCCGTGCGTGTACGGGACGTGTCGGTGCACCCGCGGACGTCGAACGAGAACACGGTGCCCATGACGTGTTCCACGTGCCGCACGCGCCCGGCGTCAGACACCGGCCCTGTCCAGGGCGCTCTGGAGGGACTGGCGGTAGCCGGCGCTGGTGTAGGTGGCTCCGGACACGGAGTCGATGCTCGCGCTCTGTGCGGCCAGGGTCCGCTGGTTCAGCTGGGGGACGGCCGTGGAGGAGATCTCCTTGCTCCGCGGCGTCGAGGAGGGTGACTGAACGGCCATCGCCCCGGTGATCGTGCTGCCATTGAGGGTGATCTTCACCTGGACCGGCCCGTACTGCGTACTGACCGTGGCGCCGGTGACGGTTCGGGTGATGGACCCACCCGAACTGCCTGAGGTGGCGGAGGTCGTCTTCGGCGTGGGAAGAGCGCTGCTCGTCTTCGCCGGGACGGCGGAGGCGGAACGCGACGCGGAGGCCTCGGGGATGGCGGAGGCTGTTGCGGTGACGGAAGCGGCACTGGGGGACGCGAGCGCGTTCCCGGAAGCCGCGGGCATGCTCTCGCCGCTCGCGGAGAGATTCTCGAGCACGTCGGCAGAGGCCACAGGGTCGCCGGGGCCTGCCGCCCGGGCGAGCGCCGGATCCGTGGCCGGCTTGAACGCGAGCAGCAGAACGATGCCCGAGATGGTGCCCGCTCCGGCGAGCACGGCGCGACGGAGCGGATGTTTCTTCCTCATGACACACCCAGCGCCGAGCGGCCTCATGACGTCACACCTGGCACGGCCCCGGACCTCAGAAGGCGAAGGACTCGTGGTGGATACGCCGGTCCGGCACACCCGCCTCCCGCAGGGCCGTATAGGACTCCTCCGCCAGCCCCGCCGGGCCGCACACGTAGACGTCATGCCGGGCTATGTCCGGAAGGATCTTGCGGAGCATGCTCGCACTGATCACCGGCCGTCGGCCGTCCGCCCTGTTGACCACGTACAGCAACTGCGCCCCGCGCTCGTCCGCGATCGCCTCCAGCTCCTCGCGCAGCGCCAGGTCGTCCGCCGTACGGGCCCGGTACAGCAGCGTCAGGTCACGACCCGCCCCGGGCAGTGTCTCGAACAGAGCCCGCATGGGGGTGATGCCCGCGCCTCCAGCGATGAGCAGCACCTTGCCGCGGCTGCGGCGGGCCGCCGTCATCGACCCGTACGGGCCCTCCGCCCACACGCGTGTCCCTGACCTCAGCCCAGCGAGCGCCGCGCTGTGCCCGCCCACCGCCTTGACCGTGATCCGCAGAAGGTCGGGGCGAGGCGGCGCCGAAAGCGAGTACGGATTCGCCGTCCAGCGCAGCCCCTTCGAGAGGAACCGCCAGCGGAAGAACTGCCCCGCCTGCGCCCCCAACCGGTGCAGCCGCCGCCCCCGGATGTGCACGGACACCACGCCCGGCGCCTCGGTCACCACCGACTCGACCCGCATGCGATGGACGAGGTTGAGACGTACGGGAATCAGCACGCGGAACCACAGCAGGAGTGCGGCGGGCACGGCGTAGAGCACGTACCAGGCGGTACGCGCTGCCGGACTGCCGATGAACTCGGCACCGGTGGCGAGCTGGTGCCAGAACGCCAGGTACACCGCGAGGTAGGTCAGCAGGTGCAGGTAGTACCAGACCTCGTAGCGCATCCTGCGCCGTACGGCCCCCGCGGACACGAAACCGACCACGGCCAGCAGCGAGGTCCCGACCGCCGCTTTGCCCATCTCCGGGTATTCCGTCACCAAGGACACCAGTTGCGGTACGGCACCGACCCGCCCCTGAAGCGCGTACCCGTACACCGTCAGGACCACGTGGGCCAGCGTGAGGGAGAGCGCGTACCGGCCGCTTGTCGCATGCCAGCGCGACACGCGGTCGGACCCGACCCGCCGCTCCAGGGCTGGCACCCGCGCCATCTGCACCACTACCAGAGCGATCACGTACCCGGCCAGCAGGCCGGTGATCCGCCCCGCGTGGATGAGCCGATCACCGTTGTCGGGGAGTACGGCCGGAGTGTTCCGCCACCACAGCCACACCACGGCCGCGGCCCCGCCGCAGGCGAGAACGAGCAGGGGTACGGCAGGTGAGCGCCGACGCCGGACGCGGCGCTGCGTCTGCCGCCTGCCGGCCCGGCTGTGCTGGATCGTCGTCACGAGCTGAATCCTCCGGTCGCTTCGGTGCCCCGGCACCCTACCCGCATCGTCCCCCGCCCTCCGATGCTCGTGAGCCGTCGACCTCGTACGACACGGCCGGGCGGGGTGAGAACCGGGGAGGGTGAGGCCGAAGGCATGGGCGCTCACCAGGGGCAGCTCACCCGGTGATCGCCGGCGCCGCGATGACCTCCGTCCTGACGGCGGCGGCGGCCGTGGTGGTGGTCGGCGCCTGGACGGCGGCGGTACGGCACAGCCGCGGGGCACTGTGGGCGGTGGCCTGGTGGGCCGGGGCCGAGCGGGCCATGGAGGAGATGGTAGTGAAGGCGGTGGGCCCGGCCGCCGAGCACGCCCTCTCCGGGGCCGTCCCGCACACCTGGGCGCTGCCGGCCGCACCGGCCGCCGAGCTGTCCATGATCACCGTGCTCTGGGTCGTCCGGCGGCGCCGGTAGCAGGCGTGCTGCCCACCGGGCGGTGGGGCCGGTGCCGGGGCTCTCCGGCACCGGCCCGTCCGTTCACGGCGACAACTGCGGAGCCGGGGCTGCTACCAACAACTCCGGGAGGAGGCTGCCTCGCACCGGCGGCCGGCCCCGGCGAACCGGCAGGACGACGGACGGCACGATCGTCTTCTCGGCGTTCTTGGCGGACGGCATGGAGACGGCGGTGCGCAGGATCTGGAGCTCGCCGCCCGGTGCCCCTCCCCGGGGGCGGTGGGGCGCCCATCGGCACGGGTCGAATGTCAGTACGATTTTGGCCATGGGCAAGCAGACGACCTTCGACCACCCCGGCGACCTGCGAGAGGCGCAGCGCGCGCTGAAGGCCGCGCGGGACGCGCGCTCCGCGTTCCTCGCCTTGGCCCCGAAGTGGGCGGAGGCCGTAGCCGAGCGGACCCTGTCGGACGGCACCGTTGTCCCCGCCGAGCCCGGCTGGAACGAGGAGCAGCACCAGGAGAACCGGCGACTGCTGACGGGCGAGCAGGAGGCCGCGCTGGCCGTGTGGGCGCACCCGTTCCGGGAGAGCCTGCCGGCCGGCGACCGGGTGGAAGCCCGCACCAACCTCACTCAAGCACCTCGACCCGGCGGACACCGCCGGATAGCACTCCGGCACGGTGGCGTGCGCTGTCGGCCGGTCGGCCTGCGCAGTGTGCGGGTGGCGCCGCGGATGCCCGCGGCGCCTCTTGCGTGACACCGGCCAGCGGAGGGTCTGTCCATTGAACGGCTCTTACAAGCCGGGCCGGACCCGGGGCACGGCACTCCGCCCCGAGAGAGCGGACCTTCTTGACGGCCTCGCGAAGAACATCGCGGTCATCTCCGTCGACTTCATGCAGTACGCGGAGTCCTACTACTTCTACGACGGCGACGACCGCACTTCGCTCGCAAGCCAGGTCGACGGCGCGCTCACGCTCGCCGACCTCGCTGCAGTATCCGACGATCCAGCGGTCCGGCAGTCCGGGAATGTCCTCAAAGCCGCCCTCGAAGACCTCGCAGCCATCCTGGACGAACGGTTCCTCCGCACGGCTGGCACGCCGCGACAGACCCTCACGGCGTACCGACTCGACCACGGACAGCACGCCGGTAGTCCGACTTGAGAGGACTCGCCCACCCCTTGTCCTGCCGGACGGGCCGCATTCCCGGGCCGTGCCAGTCGAAGGCCGGCTGGCCGCAGCCCGCTCTGCGATGGACAGCGCGGACAGCCCCACCCTCCTTCCCGGACAGCACCGAGCACGCACCCATCGGCCGGACCGCCGACCGGGAGACGGCGTGCGGAGAGCGGGTCATCGCGGCGCTGCAGCGCTCCGTGACGCCACATGGCCCGGGTATCCGCGGCTGGGCCCCGTCTTC
Source organism: Kitasatospora sp. NPDC051914 (assembly GCF_040680995.1). Classification (NCBI taxonomy): domain Bacteria; kingdom Bacillati; phylum Actinomycetota; class Actinomycetes; order Kitasatosporales; family Streptomycetaceae; genus Kitasatospora; species Kitasatospora sp. NPDC051914. Next base: position 16,612 of record NZ_JBFAXX010000038.1, on the reverse strand, counting down.
CCGGAAGACGGGGCCGCGCCCCGGGCCTCGTCGCCCGGACGACGCTCGCCGCGGGGCGTGAGTTGACGGTCCTGCCCCGATGCAGGACCGGATGTCCAGCCCTCGCAATATACCCCTCGGGGTATATTGGAAGTGGAGGGAATGCCCTCCTTCCAATTGATCGCGAGGAGTTCTGCCATGTGTCGACGTACCACGTGCCGCACCTGCGGCAAGGCCACCTATGCGGGGTGCGGCATGCACGTCGACCAGGTGCTTGCCGGAGTCCGCAAGGCCGACCGCTGTAGCTGCGACCGGAGCGCAGGCAAGGGTGGAGGCTTCCTGGCGAGGTTGCTGGGCCGCCGCTGAGCGGGCGAGCGAGCGCCAGTTGATCGGGCCGTGTCGGGAATCCCCGGCACGGCCCGATCCATCTCCACCGTGTGGACATGCGGTTCGCCGTCCATGCGCCCGTTTCTGCAGGCCGCGCGTCGACGGCCCGGACGAGCCCACCTGACGAGATGACAAGGCTGCCGGTGGCGGGAGCGCCGAACTGCGCTCCCGCCACCGGCGGTCGGTGTCCGGGTCAGCCGTGGGAGAAGGTGACCTTCGGCAGGACGCGGTCGAGCCAGGCGGGTGTGTGCCAGGCGGCCCGGCCGGTCAGCCGGAGGATGACCGGGAGCAGGACGAGGCGGACCAGTGCGGCGTCCAGCAGGACGGCGACGCCGAGCACGATGCCCATCTCCTTGGGCGGCAGCGGCCCGGACAGGGCGAAGGTGAAGAACACCGCGACCATAACGCCGGCCGCCGCGAAGATCACCCGCCCGGAGTGCGCGAGGGCGCCGACCATCGCCTCGCGCGGGTCGCCGCTGCGCTCGTAGTGCTCCTTGGCGGAGGCGAGCAGGAAGACGGTGTAGTCCATCGCGATCGCGAAGATCATCGCGAAGAAGAACACCGGCGCCCACCCGTCCAGGAAGCCCTGCGATTTGAAGCCGAGCAGCCCCGCGCCGTGCCCGTCCTGGAAGACCAGCCGGGCGACACCGAACGCCGCGCCGGTCGACAGCAGGCTCGCCGCCGTACCGAGCGCGGAGATCAGCGGTGCGCGCAGCGCGACCAGCAGAAGCACGAAGCCGAGTGCCATCACCACGCCAATGACCAGCGGGGTCTTCTCCGTGAGCAGGTGCTGCAGGTCGAGGTTCTCCACGGCCGCGCCGCCGACCTGGGTGTCGTGCGGGAGTTCGGCCCGCAGGGTGTGGACGGTGGAGGCGAGCTGCGGGTTGGACGGGTCGACGGTGGGGACGGCCTGGATCATCGACCAGCCGGAGCCGTCGGCGGCGCCCTGGGCGGGCATCACGCCGGCGATGCCGGGCGTGGCCGCGACCTGTGCCGCCACGTCTGCGGCCTCACCGGTGGGGGTGATGATCTGCAGGGTGCCCGGGGCGCCGGGGCCGAACGCCTGCTGGACGGCGGTGTAGCCGGCCCGGGCGCTGTCGTGGGCGGGGATGACGGTGATCGAGGGCATCGCGGTGCGCAGCCCGATCACCGGAGCGGCGAGCGCGATCAGGGCGGCCAGCGCCAGTGCGCCGTAGCGCAGCGGGTGCTTCCACAGCCGCTCGCCCCAGGCGGCGAAGCGCGGGGAGCGGTGCTCGCCGGACTTCACCCACGGCAGGGCGAGCGCGTCGACGCGGTGCCCGAGCTTTCCCAGGACGGCGGGCAGCAGGGTGAGGGTGGCGGCCAGCACGAACAGGACGGCGAGCATGATGCCGCCGGCCATCGACCGGAACGCCGGGGAGGGGACCAGCATCACGGCGGACAGGCTGACCAGAACCGTCGCCCCGGACAGCAGGACGGCCTTTCCGGCGGTGTCCATCGTCTCGGCTACCGCTTCGGCGCTGGTGAGCGAGCGCCCCATCCGGGCGCTGCGGAAGCGGACGACCAGGAAGAGCGCGTAGTCGATGCCGAGGGCGAGGGCGAACATCATGGCGAAGTTCATCGCCCAGATGGAGACCGGGAACAGGTGGCTGATCAGCACCAGCGATCCGGCGGAGGCGGCGAGCCCGGCCATGGTGAGCAGCAGCGGCAGTCCGGCGGCGACCAGCGAGCCGAAGGCGAGGACCAGGATGGCCAGCGTCACCGGCCAGGACATGATCTCGGACTTCATCATGGCGTCGTGGTTGGCCTTGTTGAAGTCGCTCCACAGCACGGAGGCGCCGGTGGCGTGGACGCTGACGCCGTCGGTGGACAGGGCGTTCAGCGGTCCCTTGAGGTCGTCGGCGGCGCGGACCATGTCGTCCGGGGACGCCTTGGCTCCGGCGAGCAGGATCGCGGTGCGGCCGTCCTGGCTGATGGTCGCGCCGGGCTGCGGCGGGACGACGGTGGAGATCCGGGGGTCGGCGGCGGCGACCTCGCCCGCCCTGGCGATCACCTGCTGGACGGCCGGCTCGGTGACCGGCCGGTCGGCGGCGACCACGATCTGCAGCGCGGTGGAGGCGTTGCCCGCGAAGTGCTGCTCGGCGACCTGCCTGACCTTCACCGACTCGGAGCCGTTGGCCTGCCATCCGGCGCCGGACAGCGCCGACGTCACCTGGGGGGCGAACGCGCCGAGGCCGATCACGACCAGCAGCCAGCCCACCAGGACGGCCTTGAAGTGCTGTACCGACCAGGCGCCGAGCCGGCCGAGCAGGCCCGGGGTACCGGGCGGTTCCGACGGGGGCGAGGTGGACGGCCGGGCGACGGCCGTGTCCGGGTGGTTCACGTGATGCTCCGTTCCTGGGGCGGCCCGATGGGCGCAAAATACGGGTAGGGGTATATGGAAAGCCTGAGAAAAGGGCCCGCCGCGGCGGGCCCGGAGGGCGCCGGTCAGCCTGCGAGGCTGTTCAGCGCCGCGCGCAGGCGGGCGGCCGCCTCGTCGGCGACGGCCTCCAGCGCGGGCTGCTCGGTCACCCGGACCATCAGCTGGGGGTCCATCACCTCGACCACGGCGTGCCCGTCGGTCGCGCGCACCACGACGTTGCACGGCAGCAGCAGTCCGATGCGCCGGTCGGCCTGCAGCGCGCGATGGGCGAGGGCCGGGTTGCAGGCTCCGAGGATCAGGTAGTCCTCGATCTCCTCGCCGAGCTTGGCCTTCAGGGTGGCCCGGACGTCGATCTCGGTGAGGATGCCGAAACCCTGCTCGGCGAGTGCGGCCCGCACTCGCTCGACGGCATCACCGAAGGGCAGATCCAGGGTGACGGGGATCCCGTAGTCCATGCTGAACTCCATTCGTGGTGGACGGTCAGGCGGATTCGGCGGCCAGGTCACGGCCGGAGAGCGACCGGGCGGGGACTCCGCCCCGGACGGAGGCGGCGTCGAAGCCGGCCCGGGTGAGCGGCTCGGCGCCGACCCGGCTCCCGGATGAACGGATCACCATGACCGCGCGGCCGCGGGGCAACGACACGAGGCTGCCCGCGAGCATCCCCAGCGGGATCCAGCGGGCGCCCGGCACGTGCCCTGCGACGAACTCGAACCCCTCGCGCGCGTCGAGCACCAGAGCACCCTCCACCCGCGCGGCGATGAACGCCTCGATGTCGAGTTCTCGGACCATGACCCCAACCCTCCATACCCCATGGGGTATATCAAGACTATGGCACCACCGGAGAGAAGTGACGCATTCCACCGCGGGCCGCCAGACGTGTCGCCTTCGCGCGCGACGGCGGGGCCGACCGGATCGGCCCAACCGCCCGGCGCCCGGGCGGATCGACGCACGCGTGGGGGGCACCTGACGGTTCACGCCCGCCGGGCGGCGGGCGGCCGGGCGTCAGGCGAGGGCGAGGAAGAGCTTCTCGAGTTCGGCCTCGCTCATCGGCGGCGCGTCGCCGTCGACGGTGGCCATGCACTGACGCATACCGCTGGCCACGATCTTGAACCCGGCACGATCGAGGGCGCGGGAGACGGCGGCGAGCTGGGTCACGATGTCCTTGCAGTCCCGTCCCGCCTCGATCATCGCAATGACGCCGGCGAGCTGCCCCTGCGCCCGGCGAAGGCGGTTGAGGACCGCGCCGACCGCATCGTCGTCGACCTGCATTTCCGCACCTCCAGAGTGTCGTTCTCCGACCAGCTTACCCCCTGGGGTATAAATCGGGCCGTGGGCCGGGCTTGCAGGCCGACGGGCCCTGCCGGGCCGGGCCGGTTGGCTCTGGGCCGCCGGTCGGCGCCGGGCTGTACTGGAGCCCCGGCCCGACCACCACCGGCCGCCAGGCAGCCCGCCCGACAGGAGCAGACCTTGACCTCGCCCACCGAGAGCACCCCTCCCCTCGGCTCCGGGGCAGCCCTCCCCCCGGGCCGGATCCGCATCGAGCATCTGAGTCGGGACAGCTACGAGATCGCGGTCCGCGGCCACCGACTCGTGGTGGACCAACCGGTCGACGACGGCGGCCAGGACGCCGGCCCCACCCCGACCGAACTGTTCGCCGCGTCGCTCGCCTCATGCGTGGCGTTCTACGCCGGCCGCTACCTGACCCGGCACGGCGTCGATCCGAAAGGGCTTCGGGTGAACGCCGGCTTCACCATGGCCGCCGACCGCCCCGCCCGGGTCACCGAGGTGACCCTCGCCGTGGAGCCACCCAAGGGCCTGGACCCCGCCCGGTACGACGCGCTGCTCGCCGTCGCCTCGCGGTGCACCGTCCACAACACGCTCCACCAACCCCCGACCGTCCGCATCGAGGTGACCCCGCCCGACAGGCCGGAATAGACGACCGCACTCCACCGTTCACATACCCATGGGGGTATTTACGAGAGGAGAACGGCCATGGCCACGGTCGAGCTGACCGAGAAGAACTTCAACGGGATCGCCGGCGGCGAGGGCATCGTGCTGGTGGACTTCTGGGCCGCCTGGTGCGGTCCGTGCCGGATGTTCGCGCCTGTCTACGAGCGCGCCTCTCAGAAGCACCCGGACATCGTGTTCGGCAAGGTCGACACCCAGGCGCAGCAGCAGCTCGCCGCGGACTTCCGGATCTCCTCGATCCCGACCCTGATGGCGGTGCGCGACGGCGTCGTCCTCTACGCCCAGCCGGGCGCGCTGCCGGAGGCCGCCCTGGAGGACGTGATCCGCCAAGTCCGCGCCGTCGACATGGACGAGGTCCACCGGAAGATCGCGGCCGCTGCCGTGTAGTCGACGAGCCGCCGGGCGGGCCGTGGGCGGTGGGAGAAGTGCCGCACCGACCGGCTCCGCGGTCGGCGAAGAGCAGCGTGCCGCATCCTCCCGTCAGCGGTGGATGCGGCACGATTGCCTGCGCCCACCGACCACGCCGGGTCGTCGATGCACCGCGCGAGCTTTCCTTCCGCTCCTGTACATCCAGGAGGCAGTCCACTCCTCCGCAGCCGACTGTAGGTTCCCGGGCCGCTCTGCGTCTTCCCATTCGTTCTTCGACTGCTCGGCGTCCTTGTGATCCCGGGTGATACAAGGGAGCCGTCCACGATCGGCACGGCGTCCTTCGCGAACCGCTGGCGCGGGTGGAGAGCGAGCTTCGGACGGGGGTGGTCGATGACACGGTCGGCCGCGGACTTCGACAGGCCTAGCAGCGGGGCCAGTTGCCGCAGGGACGCGGGCTCAGCCCGGTGAACGGCGATGCCCAGGACAGCTCGGACACCGCGATCACTCCCGCCATACGAAGATCATCTCGCAGGAGCGCAATCCTCCGCCCCCGCCTGCCTGGACTGTGGCAGGCTCGTGCCGCATGATCGATGAATTCGCGAAGGACAACCTGCACGGGAGACTGCGGCGGGACCGCGAGGCGCTGTTCTGGAAACTCGACGGCCTGTCCGAGTACGACGCCCGCCGACCTCTGACTGCGACCGGGACCAACCTCCTCGGCCTGGTCAAACACGTGGCCACCGTCGAGGCCAGGTACTTCGGCGAGGTCTTCGACCGCCCCTCCCCGGAACCGCTGCCCCGGTGGCAGGACCACGACGGCAGCGATCAGTGGGCGGCCGAGGACGAGACCCGCGATCAGATCATCGCGTTCTACCGGCGCACGTGGGAACACTCGGACGCGACGATCAACGAGCTTCCCCTCGACGCCCCCGGCCATGTGCCGTGGTGGCCGGAGCCATATCCCAACACGAACCTGTTCGCCATCCTGGTCCACGTCCTCGGCGAGACCAACCGGCATGCCGGGCACGCCGACATCCTGCGCGAGGGCCTCGACGGCCGAACCGGGATGCGCCCCGAGCACGAGCAGCAGATCGACGAGGAAGCCCGTGCAGCCTACTGCGCGAAGATCGAGCAGGCCGCCAGGTCGGCCGCACCGATCAAGGCTTAGCTCGCCCCCGTTCTGCGCCCGCGCAATATCGACGAGAAGACGGCCGGGACGCTCCCCGGTCGTGCCGACTCTCCATCAGCTGGACTCCAAGACGATGCCGCTTGCCGCGCACCTCCAAGGACCACGCCTCGATCGGCGCGGCGGCGAGCCCAGCCGGGGAAACCTGCCGAGAGGAGGATCAGAGCCTCAGCCTGTACCCTCTGCTCACGTGATGTCTGGGCAGAGTCCGGCGCCTGCGCTACCCCGCGACAGAAAGAACCTGGGGCCGCGTGCGCACCGCTGACCGACTCACATGAGGATGGAGAGGAGGTGAGCCGTATGTCCGGAACCCTCCTGAACGCCGGGGACGAGGTCGACGTCGTCGTCAAGTCCGCCAAGCCGTTTGGGCTCTTCGTTGAGTCTGATTCTGGTGTGCAAGGGCTCGTCAGCGGTGGCGGTGCCACCGTCGGCGCGGCGGTACGCGTGCGCGTGATCGAGTTCGACGCAGCCAAGTCGCGATTCAGCGCGATTCTCGTCGACTGACGAGTTGGCCCGGTCGGCTTCATGAGTCGACCGGGCCTTCCTCTACTGATCGAACGTCCAGGAAGGCTCACCCAATTCGCTGGCGTTCCTTCGCGCCGTCGAGGCGGACCCCGAGCAGGACCAGGACGCCGGAGTTGGCCTTCCCGAGCCAGGTCTTTGGTTGCACCCCGTCAGCCCACACGTAGACGTAGTCACGGTCGGACAGGTCGCGCCGCTGGACGGCGGCGTGGTCGTCCTGCCATTGCCTGGTCAGCAGCGTCCCGGTCGCCGCAGACAGGCCGGACGCTCCGCCGAGGAACTGGTCCAGCGTGGGCACGAAGCCATCAGAGGACAGGCCGTGCAGGTGGAGCAGCGGCAGCGCCATCGATGCAACCGTCCACGGTGCTGCTGGTCGACAACGCGGCGGGCGCAGGATTCGGAGAGAACCTTCTGGCTCGGGCTGCGACCGGAGCCTGCCGGCTCCGGTCGCAGCCCGTTTCAGCGCAGGTCGACCGTGACGTTCGGCGGGTGCCGGAGAGTGTTGGTGACCGCGCACCTGGTGAGCGCCTCGCGCAGGGCGGGATACCGCTGCGGGTCGAGACCGGGCGGAAGGGCGAGGACCAGACGCAGGGCGGTGATCCTGGCGGGCTGGTCGTCGAGTTCTTCGAAGTGGGCGGTGACGCGCACGGTGTCGTGCGGCAGTCCCTGACCTTGGAGAAAGCGTGCGGCGCGTTCGGCGGCGCAGGTTGCCGCAGACGCCACCAGCTGTTCCACAGGGGAAGGTTCACCGGTGCCGCGTCCGGCGGTGAACAGGTGACGGCCCCGTGCGGTCGCGGCCCAGCTACGGGGGCCTGCGGGTGCGACCTCGACCACTCCCCGTCCGGCTCTGGACGATGACTCGTTCTCGGTACGGGCCGCCTGGTCGAGCAGGCGCTGTGCGAGTTCGCGCGCCTCGGCCGGGCTGAGTCCGGCCCAGATGCGGGAGGTTCCTCCAGTCTCGGGTCCGACATCGAGGGTGACCCTGCCGATTCGGGCAGCCGGTCCGTCAACTTTCAGCTGTCCTACGTCGATCCGCCGCCCGCATGCGGTGACAAGTGGCTCCGCCGTCTGGTCCATCACCTTCGCCATGGCTCCCACAACCCTTCCATAAATACCCCCGCGGGTATTTATGGAAGCGGTTGGGGAGCGGCTCGTATTCCTTCCGGACCGTCCGGTTCAGGCTGCGGGCTGGTGGGCGGCGGCCCAGGCGGCGTAGCCGCCGAGCAGGTCGGACACGTCGCCGAATCCGTGATGGCGCAGCAGGCTGGCGGCGATGGAGGAACGGTGTCCGCCCACGCAGTGCAGGACGAGCGGACGGTCGGCGGGGATCTCGGCCAGGCGGCGGGGCAGCTCGTTCAGGGCGATGTGCAGGGAGCCGTCCACCGCCCCCTCGGCGCGCTCGCCGCAGGTGCGGACGTCGATGACGAGCGGCGGCTGCTCGGCTGCGAGGGCGGTGTTCAGCTGGTCGACGGTGAGGCGGCTGGCCGGGGCGAGCTGGTCGGCGAGGTCGGCGAGGGTGGTCTCCGGGTCGTTCAGGTGGCCGGCGGTGCGGTCGAAGCCGATGCGAGCGAGCCGGGTGACCACCTCCTGCTCCTGTCCGTCGGGCGCCACGACGAGGATCTCGGTGTCCGGGGTGAGGACGGCTCCGGCCTGTTCGGCGAAGCGGCCGTCGGCGGGGACGTTGATGGAGCCGTGCAGGTGCCCGGCGGCGAACTCCTGCGGGCTGCGGGCGTCGACGACGACGGCTCCGGCCGCGCGGCGGGTGCGGAACTCGTCGGCGGTGAGCGGGTGGTGGGCCTGCGCGGTGTCGAAGAGAGCGCGGTCCTGGCGGTTGAGGGTGGCGTCGTAGCCGAAGTAGCCGGGCGCGGCGGACTGGCCGGCGGTGACGATGGCGACGAAGTGGTCCTCGCTCATCGGCTGGCAGGCGTAGTTGGTGGCGCGCTGCGCGCCGATGGTGGACTGGCGCTCGGTGGAGAGGTTCTTGCCGCAGGAGGAGCCGGCGCCGTGCGCGGGGAAGACCCGGACCCCGTCCGGCAGTGCCATGAGCTTGTTCTGGACGCTGTCGTAGAGCATCCGGCCGAGTTCGTCCGCAGTGACGCCGACGGAGGCGAGCAGGTCGGGTCGGCCGACGTCGCCGATGAACAGCGCGTCGCCGGTCAGCACGCCGTACGGGACGGCGTCGGCGGCCCGCTCGTACACCAGGACGCTGATCGACTCGGGGGTGTGCCCCGGGGTCTCCATGACCTGCAGGGTGACGTCGCCCAGGTGGATCCGTTCGCCGTCGGCGAGGTGGCGGATCGGGTACTCGGTCTCCGCGCGCCGCCCGTAGCCGATCCACGCCCCGGTGCGGGCCGCCAGCTCCAGGTGGCCGGCCAGGAAGTCCGCGTGGAAGTGCGTGTTGATCACGGCCTCGACCGTGAAGCCGTGCGCCTCGGCGTCCGCGACGTAGTCGTCGATGTCGCGCCGCGGATCCACCACGACCGCGCGGCCGGTCGTCTCGTCGGCGATCAGGTACGAGGCCTGGGAGAGGCAGTCGAGGTAGTACTGGGCGAAGAACACGCGAGTCTCCTGGTTCCGGAGGTCTGAGGTCCGGACGCGGCACGAGGACGATCCGCGACATGGACCCTCAAAAAATACGGGGTGGGGTATCCCTTGCACCCAAAGATACCCCCACGGGTATTATCGGAAGCAAGGGGCGGCCGGACGGCCGTCGTCACGGACGGCTCTCCGTCTCCCCGCCCGGTCGTCCGGACGGGCCGCCCGCCCCCTCGGCGTCACCGCCGCGCGGGCACCCGCTCCCGCCGTTCATCGCACGCACCCCGGAGGCCAAGCCATGTCCCTGCCCCACCCGTCGACCGTTCCACCGCAGGTCGTACCGGTCGAGGCCGACTCGATGGCCGCGTCCGGCGAGGCGGTCCTCCTCGACGTCCGCGAACGGGAGGAGTTCGCCGCGGGACACGCACCGGCCGCCGTGTGGCTCCCGCTCATCGCCCTGGCCGCCGGCGCGGAACTCCCCACGCCGGCCGGTCGCACGGTCCTCGCGATCTGCCGCTCGGGCAACCGCTCGCAGCGCGCCGTCGACCTGCTGGCCGCGCGCGGCGTCACCGCCGTGAACGTGGCCGGCGGGATGTACGCCTGGGCCGGGGCCGGGCTGCCCGTCGTCACGGCCGAGGGCCGGGACGGACAGGTCATATGACCGTGATCGTCCTCGCCCTGATCGCCGGCGCCGTGGTCGGCCTGGCGCTGGGCGGACTCGGCGGAGGAGGCAGCATGCTGGCCGTCCCCGCCCTGATCTACCTCCTCGGTTTCACCCCCGCCCATGCGGGCACCGCCGCACTCCTGATCGTCGCCGCGACCTCGCTGACCGGCTTGCTCGCCCACGCCCGCGCCGGACGGGTGCGCTGGCGCACCGGCCTGCTGTTCGCCGCTGCCGGCCTACCCCTGGCCGCCGCCACGGGCGCGCTCTCCTCCCACCTGCCCGCACCCCTGCTCACCACCGCGTTCGCGGTGCTGGCGGCGTTCGCCGCCTGGCGCATGCTCGCCTCCGCCCGCAAGCCCAAGGACGCCGCGCGGAACCGTCCCGGCGACGCGGCGGGCGACCGGCCCGCCGAGGGCGCCCCCGTACGCTCCGCCGCAGCCGGCGCGGGGCTCGGCGCGGTCACGGGCCTGCTGGGCGTGGGCGGCGGGTTCCTCGCCGTCCCCGCCCTGGTCTCCGTCCTCGCCTTCACCATGGCGGAGGCCGTCGGCACCAGCCTGCTGGTCATCTCCGCCAACTCCCTCGCCGCCCTCGTCCCCCGCCTCGGCGCGACCGGCGGCCTCGACTGGGCGGTCATCGCCCCGTTCACCGCCGCCGCCGTCCTCGGCGCCTGGGACGGCAAGCGCCTCGCCGACCGCTTCAGCGGCCGCACCCTGCAGACCGCCTTCGCCGTCGCCCTGCTGGCCGTCGCCGCCCTCATGCTGGTCGACGCCCTGCGCTGACCCCCGCACTCCGCCCGGGCACCCCCGGCCCGGGCGGTCCCCCTTGCCCGAAAGGACCCGCCACCCCATGGCAACGCCCCTGACCGTCGAACAGCTCCACCCCAAGCTGGAGCAGCTCACCGTCATCGACGTCCGCTCCCCCGGCGAGTACGCCGCCGGCCACATCCCCGGCGCCCACAACATCCCCCTCGACCGACTCGACGAAGCCCTGCCCGCACTGCGCACGGCCGCCGAACGCGCCGAGATCGCCGTCGTCTGCGCCTCCGGCAACCGCTCGGCCACCGCCTGCGAACAACTCTCCGCCGCCGGCATCACCGCCCTCACCCTGCTCGGCGGCACCACCGCCTGGGTCGGCAACGGCCACCCGGTCAACCGCATCCCCGGCGCCCGCAACGTCTGGGCGATGGACCGCCAGGTCCGCTTCGTCGCGGGCTCCCTCGTCGTCGCCGGCGTCCTGGCCGACCTCGCCCTCCCCGGCGGCCGCTGGCTCTCCGCCGCCGTCGGCGCCGGACTCGCCTTCGCCGCCGTCACCAACACCTGCGCCATGGGCGCCATGCTCGGCAAACTCCCCTACAACCGCCCCCGCACCGGCGGACCCGACCTCGACACCACCCTCACCGCCCTCCATCGGTAACCGCCGCCGGGGCGCGCCGGACCGGCGCGCCCCGGCGTTCAACCACCACCAAGTGCTCCCGGCCGACCACGACAACCCCGCGCGGGTACCGGGCAGGTCAAGAATGCCCGGAGGCATGTCCGAGGACCCAGGCGAGGGGCAAGTCCCCCGGGAGCGAAAGGCGCGGGTCCCATGTACCGAGCCGGGCGGGTATCCGTTCTGTGCGGCTCTCCACTGCGCTGAGCTCGGCGTCGGTGGAAGGAACTCCGGGTCGGCCCTGCAAGCGCACCCCAGAGTTTCACTATCTGGTCATGCCGCCACCGCGTGGTGACGCCCTGTCACGCTGCGGCACCGAGCGGATTCACAGGAGCGCGGGAACGGCTGCCGGGAAACTCGATCGCGTAGGTGCCGACGTCTCCGGCGCGGGCGCGGCAACTCCGGTCCGACCGATTGGCGGCCGCTGCCGAACCCCTGAAACCGCGGGTGTACAGGCCGCTCGGGGGTCCGGGAGGATGCGGTGCATGAGAGGCCGTTTCCCGCCGGAGCCCGACTCGCGACCCCCCTTGGGCCGGCCACGGATCCCGAGTGCCCGATCTCCTCGGCCGAGCCCGCACTCATCGAACGCGCCTGTCGAAGAGTCGCAGAGTCCGCCGCCCGGCGGGCACCGGGCGGCCGACCCCGCCGCCGTTCGGCCGTTCACCGTGCTCGTCGCGAGGTGGCGCTCAGGAGAGGGCAGTCTGCCGACCACTTCGGCCGGGGTGGAGCTGTGCGCCCTGGCAGTGTTCCTGGGCCTGCGCGTGGTCAACGTCGGCCAGTTGCTGATCTCGTTGCCGACCGCATTACGGGACACCACCTCGCCGGTCCTGTTCACGGCCGCCCTGTGCATGTACCTCGCCGAGTCGGCGCTCCTCGCGGCCACCACCGTCCGCGCACGCGGCTACCTGGACGCGCGGCTGGGGCGCGCGGACGTGGCCGTCGCCGTCGCCGTTCTCCTGGCACAGCCCTGGTACGTCGCGCCCCGCGACCTCACCGGCAGTTGGACCGCCTGGGGCTTCGCCTGCACGCTCGGCTCGGCCTGCGGAGCGGCCATCGTCTTCCCGCGGCGTCGCGGCACCGCCGTCGCGGTCCTCGCCCTGACCGGCGCCTACCTGGTCGGTGCCCTTCCCTGGGCACTCCCCTCCGCACGGAGCACCGTGGTCGCCAACGCCTTCTCCTACGCGGGATTCGCCCTGCTCACCCGCCTGCTCGCCGGATACCTGCGACGGCTGGCGGGCGCCGCCGAACGGGCCCGGCAGGCCGCGGCGCAATCCGCGGCCGAGGCCGCCCGACTCGCCGAGATCGACCGCCAGCGGACCCTGCTGCACGACAACATCAGTGTGCTCAGCCTCCTGGCCCGCCAGGATCTGCCACCCGAGTCGGCGGAGCCGCTGCGTCATCAGGCGACGGTCCTGTCCCGCAAGGTCCGCGCGTTCATCGACGACAACGACGGCGTACCGCTCCGCTCGACGAGTCCGGCCACCACCGGACCGGCGCACCGCGGCGACGGCGGGCCCCGCGAGCTGATCGCCGTCGTGCGGTCCGCCGCGGAGGGCTTCTGGGAACTGCCGGTCACGTTCAACCTGGACCTCGCCCGTGGCGTCGCGCTGCCGGGACCGACCGCCGCCGCCGTCGAGGCCGCGACCGCGACCCTGCTGCACAACGTCCGCCTCCACGCGCAGGCGCACACCGTCGTCGTCCACGCGGACGCCGACCGCGCCGCGGGCGAGTGGGAGATCACCGTCCGGGACGACGGACGCGGCTTCGACCCGGCGTCCACGGCGCTCGGCTTCGGCCTGCGCGTCCAGGTGACGGAGACCCTGGCGCGCCACCGCGTCCGCGTCGAACTCGACTCGTTCCCGGACGACGGCACCACCGTCACGCTCCGCGGACCATGGGAGGAACCGGCATGACCACCGAGCAGTCAGAAAGCCCCACGACAGCAACCCCCGCACCGCGAGTGGCGGCCGTCGACGACAACACCATCATCCGGGACTCGCTCTGCCCGCTGTTCCCCGCATGGAACGTCGTCGGCTGCTACCGGGACGCCGAGGCCCTGCTCGCCGCACGCCCGGAAGCGGACGTGGTGATCGTCGACCTCAACCTCGCCGGCACCGGCCCCGCCCCTGCCCTCCAGGGCCCCGACGCCGTCAGAGCGGTGGCCGAGGCCGGATACCGGGTGCTCGTCTACACCAGCGAGGTACGGCGCACGATCCTGGTCGACTGCCTGACCGCGGGCGCCCAGGGGATCGTGCACAAGGCCGAGCCGCTGCCGGCGCTCGGCGACGCGGTGGACGCCGTGGCGGCAGGGCAGGTCGTCATCACCCAGGAGCTGACCGGGCTGGCCGAACTCGCCGAGCGCCGCGACCAGTTGCCCAATCTGTCGCCGCGCGAACGCGAGGTGCTGGCCGGGCGTGCCCGTGGCGAGTCCTTCCGCAGCATCGCCCGCCGGTTGTACATCACGCCCCAGACCGCGACCGGCTACATGAACAGCGTCAAGACCAAGTTCGCGGCCTACCTGCGCGACCACTCCCCCGCCGACCTGGAGTACTACCTCGGCCTGGAGCCCTCCGGTCTGACCGACTGGCAGCCATCGACGACCGACCCGCGCTGAGCTCCCACCGACCCCCCGATTTCGCGGGTACCGCCAACGCCCCGGCGGCGAAAGACTCATGGCAGACCGGTGCGGACGACACACCGGAGCAGCCCCGCGCACCATCGGGAGGAACAGCCGTGGCCACCAAGGAGCAGTACGAGGCCGTACTCGTGAAGGCCGAGCACGTCGGGCTCGGTTCACTCACCAAGCAGGAGGTCGAACTCCTCATGCGGATCTACCGGGAGGCCGGCTCCCGCGGCAACCGCGCCCGTCGGATCGTCGACGGCAAGTAACGGGCCCGAGCAGAGAGGAAATATCGTATGGGACTCTTCCGATCATCCCGGGCACCGGGCGACGTGGGGCGTTTCGAGTCCCCGCACCCGCCCCGGGAAACCCTGCAGGTCCTCTACGCGGGCCTGGCATCGCAGCTCTCCGTCCAGGAGTTCGCCGTCACGGAGCCGGGCCCCATGGCGGCGATCTACCTCAGCCGCCTCGGCGTGGACGGCATCACCGTCACCGCCGGGAACTCGGCCGAGACGTACTTCGCGTTCCACGTCGACCTGACCCCCACGGCGACCGGCTGCACGGGACACGCCTACTACGACCGCCCCGAGCGGCAGATCCGCCGCTGGACGGGAAACGCCATCAAGATCAACGCCGGTGTCCAGATGGCCCTGCACAGCGCCTCCGCCCGGATCAGCACCTGGCGCACCGGCTGAGCCACCCACCACGGTCGCCGGGCAACCCACCCGGCGGCCGCCCACCACCGACAGGGCCGACCCCGCGACACAAGGAGCGAAACGGATGAGCAGAGACATCATCGAGGCACGCACCACGCTCGGCGTCGAGGAGGTGAAGAGAATCTTCAACTCCGTCCTCCAGGCCTACTCCGCGAAGGTCGAGTTCGGCCCCGTGCAGCCGGACGACAACCCCTTCGACACCGCGCCGGTCTTCCAGGCCTACGCCTCCCTGAAGACTTTCACCGGCGGGTGGATCGTCCAGATCTACATCACCGAGGACCAGGACACCCGCACCGTCAGCCTCGTCCCGGTCGGCTCCTCCGCCCTCGGGCGCGCGATCGGCGGTCTCAAGAACACCGTGTCGCGATCCGCGGGCCGGGACAGAGCCCTCGCAGTCCTCGAACAACTCCGCACCGCAGACCCCGCGCTGCACACCGCCTGATTCGAAAATCCTCCGTTCGTTGAGCGTTGCGGCTGGTCAGACAGCTCCTTCGGCCTGGAGGGTCACGTGGTAGCCGAGTTGGTTCAGCTGGCTCACCAGGTGTCGGGTCTGCCTGGCTCTGCCGGTGCGCTCGATGAAGTAGTGGCCGCCGAAGTCGGTGTATTCGGCGTCGCGGGTGAACATGTGCCAGACGGCAATGAGGATCGAGTGCTCCAGGGCGACCAGGGCACGTTCCTTGCCCCGGCGTGCGACGAGTCGTCGGTAGCGGGCGGCGAGGTAGGTGTCCTTGGTGCGAGACGCGCTGACCGCGGCCTGCCCGAGGGCGGCCTTGAGCCAGGGATCCCCGTGCCGGGTGGTGCCGCTGCCCCGCCGGGTGCCGGACTGGTGGTTGCCGGGGCAGACGCCCGCCCAGGAGGCGAGGTCCGCCGCGGTGGGGAAGCGGGAGGCGTCCGGGCCGATCTCGGCGAGGACGACTTGGGCGGCCCGGGTCTCGATGCCGGGGACGGCCAGCAGCAGGGCCGGCCCACCGTCGCCACACCCGAGATCATCAGGGCCGCCCGCGACATGCTCCCCAACCCCGACAACTCGATCACCTCGATCGCCAAGCTCCTCGGGGTCAGCCCCGGAACCCTCTACAACCACATCCCGACCTGCGCGAACTCCGTGCCAGCCGCATCCCCGCCCAGCTCGAAGGCGGCACCCGAGGATCCCCGCCGATTTCCGCCGCAAGGGTGGCGCCCCACTGCTCGGCACCGAGGAGCCCGGCCCGAACCGTTCGGTACATGGACCGGCGAACACGACCAGGAGCCCGACGGAATCGGAAGGCGGCGACGATCCCCAGCGCTGAGGGCGCACCGCCAGTTCTCACGCCTCCAAGATCATCTCACTGCCTTTCTGGGGCTCGCCTTGGCCGGCCCCCCAGAACAGGGCCTCTACAACTGTGCGCCTGTGCTGCGGAGCACGTCACCGACCTTCTGGTAGGAGTCGATACGGTGCTGCGCGCGGCGGACGCGTTCCTCCGGATCTCGCACGAAGAGAGCCTGCCGACCGGGGTGGTAGGTGCTGACCACCTCCAGGCTCCTATCACGGACGGCTTCGGGGTGTGTCTTGAGCAGGCGGCGCCACACGTCTTGGGCTTGGTTGCCCTGGAGGAGCACGACCTGTGCCTTTGGCATCAGCCCCAGCAGCTGCTTCAGGACCTCGGCACCAGCCTGGAGCTCAGCCGCGTTCGGTGAACGGTTGATGTACCAGGGGCAGGCGTTCCAGGGAGTGACGTCACTCGGCGCTATCCCGGCCTCCTGGTTGCGTCCAGGGAAGTGGTGTACGGGTTCCACCCGTTCCGGGGGTTTCGTCCCGGTAGCGGGTGTCGCCTGAGAACGTAAGACGGCCACCGGC